>JAUHXX010000044.1 GCA_030426825.1 Bacteroidia bacterium
TTGGTTGGTAATTATAGTTGCTCAGTTCATCATAAGTTAACCACTATAAATGGGGATGAAATTGATACAGTTTATTCCGACACGCTTGTCATTTCAGAAAACACTTCTGATTTATTGATTAAAAATTACGCCTTTAGTTTAGACTCTTTGCTGGACAGCACACATGCTGATAGTTACTATCAAGGCTGGGAATATCTGAATTTTAAGGATGATAGTATTTATTTTGACCATGCCTCATGGGGAAATGGCTATCAAACTTATTATTGGCATAGTGGTAAAAAAATGTAGGTTCTATATTCCCTCCACGAATTTCTTCATTAATAATTCTACCTCATCAAATTTTTCAAGGGGTGTGTTTTCGGCTGTATCATAGATGTCGTGGTAGTTTTTGACTTTTCCCATTGAGTAGATAAAAAAGGCGGGAACACCCATTTCTGAAAAGAAATAATGATCTGAATTTGCTGTTGGACCTCGTTTTTTAATGGTCTTTAATAGTTGAAATTCTTCATTAATTGCTACCATTTCATTAAATGCTTTTTCATGTTTAGTACCGTTTACGAGCGTTATCCCGTCTGATGCGCCTCCCATTATGTCAATATTGAGAACGAATTTGACTTTCTTAAGAGGGAAGTAAGGATGTTCAACAAAATACTTTGAACCAACCAAACCGGCTTCTTCGCCACTAAACAAACAAAACACAATGGTAAATTTTGGTTTGTTTTGTATATAATATTTTGCCAAGGATAATAACATAGCCACCCCTGAAGCATTATCATTGGCTCCAGGGAAATAGGTGTCAGGCCCCATTCGTCCTAGATGATCGTAATGCCCTGTAAAAACAACATATTTCTTTTTCTTTTTTCCTGGAATCATCCCGATAATGTTTTTGGTCTGATAATCGGTGATGTAATGATTATTGATTTTAAGCGCTACTTTTTCAACTTTGGAATATGAAGCTGAGTCAATCGTTATTAGTGGATAATTGCTGTGAACGCGTCCAACCGAATACATCTGTTTTTTATTCGTAACTGAAATAACAGGAAAGTACTTTGTGGCTTCATAAGTTAAGCCCGTGATTTCATCCAACACCTTTTTATCCTGAACATCAATAAAATTGAACGCGAAAACCGTTTGGCTCGGATCCATTTGTTTAAAATTGATGTTGCCACCAAACTGGGTAAAATAATTTGAAGAGTTGATTTCAACTAAATCAAAAGTTCCTTGTGCTGATCCAGATATCGGTGAAACTAAATAATCGGCCCCTGGATTAAGGGTGTCAGAACCAAGAATTACTTCAATTGGATGGGGAAAAGTATTTACCTTAAAAGAATAGTCTTGTGTAAAGTTTTTGTTTTTGAAAGGTTGAACGCCTATTCTTTTGAATTCATCTACTAAAAATTCAGCTGCTCGAACATCTCCTTGATTTACATATCCTCTTCCATCAAAATGAGGAGAACAAAGCGTGTCCAGTATCGTTTTTGCATATTCTTTTTGCCCAAGAGAGCAGAAAGCGGCTAAGAACAAAAAACTGAACAATATTTTCATAGGTATCTTCTTTCTACCAACTCTACAAATTTGATGATTGATTTATTTTCTAGGTCCCAATTGTATTGAGTTGAGTACTCATTCAATTTGTTTTTTGCTTCTTCACCATCATTACAATTATTTAGCGTAGCAATGGCCTCTTCATACACATCATTTTTACCATCAAACATAAAAGTGATGTATTCGAATTTTTTAGCAATACTGATTTCTGATTTCAAATCTGAAATGGGGGTATTCTGCAGTTTTTTACGAAGACTTAATTCATCTTCGGCATTTTTTAGTTGTTGATTCAATGAATTAACATCAGCCGGCTGATCTTTCGTACCGCTTGATTTTGGGAAAATTTCATCTTCTTCTTTTTCAGATTCTGAGAATGATTTGATATCCTCTGAAGGGATCATTTCTAAATCACTTTCTTCTCCTAATACTTCATCAATTTTCTCTTCAGTTTCTTGAACTGAATCATCTATTGCGGAAAAATCAAAACTAGGTTGCTCATCAACTTCAGCTTCATCAGACATTGCAGAAAAATCAATGGCTTCTTCTTGTTCGTTATTTGATTCTACTTCTTGTGCAGCAGGTTCATCAACTTCAGTTTCTTTTGGTTCGCCATAGTTTTCGTAGGCCTTATATTTAACGATTAATAACCGTTCGTACAGCTCTCTGGCATCTTCAACAAGCGATTCAAGCTCAGTTAACTCTAGCTCGCCTTGTTCTAGTTTGGATAATTTTTCTTGAAGTTTTTCGTTTATTTCTTTCATTCTGAAAAGATGTTGTTAACCATTCAATGCATTTATACACAATTGATAAAAGTCAAGTAAAATTAAATTTATATTTGATTGCAAAAGCTAGAAAAATTGGAAATTTCTCAAAAAACAGATGTTAACATCTTAAGGCGCACAACCTTTAGCCCTCGTGTAAAAAACGCACAAATAAAGCTCATCTGTGGACCCATGTTTTCTGGTAAAACTACCCACCTTTTAAAAGCAGTCAATCAAGAACGTTCAGCAGGTAAAAAAGTTTTTGTTTTTAAGCCTAAGTTAGATGATCGATATGCTGAAGAAGCTGTAGTGTCTCACGATAAAAATCAAGTAGAAGCGTATCCTGTTTCAAAATCTGTTGAGATTTTAGATTATTTCATGAATGCTGATGTTGTGGCAATTGACGAAGTCCAATTTTTTGATGAGCAAATCGTTGAAGTGTGTCAAAAAGTTGCAAACTCTGGTAAAACAGTGATTGCTGCTGGCCTTGATATGGATTATTTAGGAAGACCATTCGGACAAATTCCAATGCTGCTAACCGTTGCTGATGACATTAAAAAGTTGAATTCTGTATGTACATTTTGTTCTGGTAAAGCAAGATTCTCTCATAGAATTTCACAAGATAATGGCATAGTGGTGCTCGGCGAAAAGGACAAATACGTACCTTTATGTCGTAGCTGTTACCACGAACTAAAGGATAAGTGAACCTTCCCTATTCAATAAAAGAAATCTGTACTATTTTAAATGCTCCAATTCCAGAAGGAATTCAGGACCCTGCGCAGCTTGTTAAGAACGTGGTTATTGACAGTCGTTCGCCTCGAGTTACTGCGAACACATTGTTCGTAGCCTTAAAAGGAAATAAACAGGATGGTCATAAATTCATTGGAAAATTTGAGCTAGCCGGAGGTAAGTTTGCCCTTGTTTCAGAGCCCGTTAAGACATCAAGAGTTCATCAAATTGTGGTTGAAGATCCACTGAGAGCGCTACAATTACTGGCAAAAGAACACAGAGCACGATTCAAATATCCTGTAATTGGAATTACCGGAAGTAATGGAAAAACGATTGTTAAGGAATGGATCTACCATCTGTTAAAGAATAAATTTTCAATTGTTCGAAGTCCCAAAAGTTTTAACAGCCAAATTGGTGTGGCGCTTTCACTCCTAGAAATGTCAACTGACAATAATTTAGCAATTATTGAGGCAGGAATAGCCGCTCCAAATGATATGGACATTTTAGAAGAAATGATCCAACCAAGCATTGGGGTTTTCACCGGAATAGGAGATGCCCATGGCGCTAATTTTGAATCTAAAGCTCAAAAAAAAGAAGAGAAGTTCAAGCTGTTTAAAAATGTGCAAGAACTTATTCAATTAGAAGAAAACGACCAATTATTAGGTCCAATCCCATTTCAAGATGAAGCCTCAATAGCCAATGCAAAGCTCGCGACAAAAGTTGCCTTAAGTTTTGAGCTACCGCAAGAAGAACTTGTAGACAAACTAGCTCAATTGCCTAAAGTATCTATGCGTTTAGAGCAGCTGAAAGGGATAAATAATTGCACTTTAATTAATGACGCTTATACTGCAGATTTTTCTGCTTTAGAAATCGCTTTAAGGCATTTAACGGAATTAGCAGGTTTAAAAAAGAAGGTGCTCGTACTCAACTTTTCAGAAGAACAATTACAGAACATTCAACCGCAAGCAATTGCTGATTTGATATACACAGCTTCGTTAAATGAGATTGCATTTATTGGCTCTGAAAATTTATTGGCAAAGGCAAGGATAGCGGGCAATTATTTTCATTCGGTAGATGAGTTCTTAGAAAATCCACCAAATTATAAAGACGCCATTATTCTTTTCAAAGGTTCACGCTTCAATAGTCTAGAAAAAATAGTGCGTCATTATTCTGAGAAAAAGCACATTACGCAATTAGAAGTCAACCTTTCAGCCATGCGAAAAAACTTAAATGTGTTTCGTTCTCAGCTAAAAGAAGGTGTAAAAACGCTGGCTATGGTAAAGGCCCAATCCTATGGGACAGGATTAATTGATAGCGCGTTATTTTTACAGGCAGAGGGAGTAAATTATTTGGGAGTTGCCTATGCTGATGAAGGGGTTACCCTTCGAAATGCGGGAATTAAAACCCCAATTATGGTGATGAATCCAGAAGAAACGGCCTTTGATGAAATGATTGATTTCGATTTAGAGCCGAGTATCTATTCAACACCTCTATTACAATCTTTATTGCATCATCTTATTTTAAGAAAAAAAACCCACTTTCCAATCCATCTCAAACTGGATACCGGAATGAATAGGTTAGGTTTTAAAAATGATGCGATAGCTGATTTAATCAGCACCTTGAAAACTCAACCAGAGGTCTATGTGAAAACAGCATTCTCTCATTTGTCAGTATCCGAAGATATAGCTCATAAAGATTTTACGGAAAATCAAATAGCTGAGTTTAAACAAATGACCACTCAGATTAAAGAAGCAATTGGCTATGCTTTTGACCGTCATCTGGCCAATTCTGCTGCCATTTTGAATTATCCCGAATCACATTTCGATATGGTAAGGATAGGTATTGGAATGTATGGTTTGTTAGCGGATAAAAAAAATCAATTAGAAGATGTGCTCAGCTTTAAAACGCAAATTTCTCAAATCAAAGAATTGAAGGAAGGAGATTCTGTTGGATATGGAAGAACCTTTATCGCGAAGCAGAATACTACTATTGGAATCATCCCTGTTGGATACGCAGATGGATTAAGAAGAAGCTTGAGTGAAGGAAAATGGCAGGTAATTGTGAATAATAACTCGGCCAAAATTCTGGGTACTATATGCATGGATATGTGCATTATAGACCTGACAGGTATTCCTTCAAAAATTGGAGATGATGTTCAGATTTTTGGTACAGAAAACTCCATTTTTGAAATGGCAGCCATTTTAGAAACTATTCCTTACGAGATTATTGCAGGAATTTCAAATCGTGTGCACAGAGTTTATCTCGACTAATTACTTGAATAATTCAGTCATCACTTGACCTTTTGATTTTTCTAATTTAAATCCAAGAAGTTCGCCAATGGTAACTGGAATATCTATTTGTTCCCTTTCAGTATCGATAATCAAATTAGATTTAAAATCCGGGCCTGAGGCAAAGAAGTTGATGTGACGACAACCTTCACAACCATCACCGTGTGAAATAAATCCGTCTTTTCTTCCATCTGGATGTCGGCCATGATCATTCGTTACAAAGACAGTAGTTTTTCCTCTATAATGTTCGCTTTCTGAGATAAACTGAAAAATCTGATAAATGTATTGATCAGTTTGTTTAGTAGTTTCTAAGAACTTTTTATAATTCCCTGCATGTCCCCATGCATCTGGCTGTCTGAAATTGACAATTACCAAATTTGGCTTTTTTTCCTCAAGAATTTTAATGGTCTGAAGATAGGTAACCCGATCTGGACGATAACCTGAATTTAATCCATTGTATCCGCAATCTTGAGCTGGTCTGTATTGACCTTTCCAATCTTTCTTTTTACAATTGGTCAAAATCGCTAATTTATCTTTACTAGCAATCACAAAAGCAGCACTTCTCTTTTTGCCAGTTGCCTTTAAATAGTATTGAAACATGGTTGGATGCTTTGGCAATTCACTTCCGTCGTTTCGCACTTTTTGGTAGACACCAGTACAAATTGCTGTATGTCCAGAACAAGTATATGTGGGACCTTTATTCCAAAAATTGGTTGAAATTACGCCGTGTTGAGCCATTTTATTGGCCATATTTGGAACAAGTTTATGGCTTGAATCACCCCAAGTCTCACAATACCTAGGCCCATCCATGATTAGAACAAGCACATTTTCGGTTTTGTACTTTTTAGCCTCCTGGTTATAAGCCTGAGTTGCTGTGAACAACAACATTATCAGGGTTAGAATTTTAAATAATTTTCTCATCCAACACAAATTTCAATTTCCAAAGTAACTTAAAATAGTTGACAGCTTATATAATAGGAGGTGTTTTTCACCAAAATGTTGTGGATTCTTTGGTTCGTTCATTGAAACTTAACCCCCATTAATTCTGTTTTTTTGTAGAGGAATGCAATTTTCAAGCCTAATCATACTATTAATTAGTTTTTCATCATTTGGTCAGATGGTGTTGAATCCTCAGGGCGATATTTTAGAGGGGAAACCGTTTTTTAACCCAGAGGTGGTAAAGCAATTTAAAGTAAAATCAATTCGTGGGCACTATGCAACAAAGTTTGACATGGACATTATTCGACCAAATGCAGATGCCTATGTCTATGAGTTTGATCGTTTAGGCCAAATGGTGAGAGAATATAAGATTCATATGGGAGATACTTTGATTTCTTCGTTTCAATATGATTATAAGGGCAACATCACTTTACATAGAGAGTCAAATAAATTTGGCTATCACGAAACCAGATATTTTTATGATGACAGAAATAGGGTAACCCGTTTAGAAATAAGAAGAGATCAAAAAGAGCACCTAAACAAATTAAGTTTTGAGTTGGATGAATCAAAAATAATTGCAGAAGAAAGATTTGAATACATTCCTTTAGATGGTATGAATTATAAAAAGTTATGTTACAACGGAGCAAATCGAGTTTATCGGATAGAGTTTTTCTATTTCAACGATAAAGCTCAATTAATAAAGAAAGAGTCCGCGCTTCATAATGGATCTGGCCGAGTTGAAACCAATTATATCTATACTAAAAAAGGAAAAGTTGAAACGGTTAAATCTATTGCTGTAGGTTCCGGTCGACATGAAAAATTGAAAAAATTTGAATATGACCAACAAGGCAATGTACTTTCAAGAAAGATCTATCGCAGTGATAAAATCATTTCAGAAGAACAGTTTGTATTTCATGAAGGTTCTGGTTTATTGAAAGCAATTATATCCAGAGGGTCAGAGGGTAATATGTTAACCATACTGCAATTCAGTAACTACCAGTACTTCAAATAGCGGGGTATTCAACAATATTGCGATCTGTTTCAAATAGTCGCACTTTTAAATCAAGTGAAGCATCCAGTTTTCCGCGCAACAGGTTCCAAATAACAATACAAATATTCTCGGCTGTTGGATTTAGGGTTTTAAACTCTTCGGTGTCTAGGTTTAAATTTTTATGATCAAACCGGTTTTCTATTTCTTCTTCAATTAACTTGCTAAGTATTTTCAAGTCAATTAAGTAACCTGTTTCCTCATCAATTTTGCCGCTAAGCCAAACTTCTAATTGATAATTGTGACCATGAAAGTTTGGGTTGTTACATTTGCCAAAAATCGCTTTGTTTTTCGCATCATCCCATTCAGGATTGTGTAAGCGGTGTGCTGCGTTAAAATGTGCTTTTCTGCAAACTGAAATTTTCATCTTGTCTGAACTTTTTCTAGTATAAATGTAAGGTTTAAATCGCTTGTTTTGTTCAAGTGCGAAGCAGATAAGTTGTATTTAGCTAGAATTTACTTTTCTGAAATTGATTTTTTTCTTTTCTTTGCAGCTTATTGGCTTGATTAATTGAGTCATTAGACCTAAACTCAATGAAACAAATGAAACGAATTTTTCTATTCGCAATTGTTGCGGTAATGATGCTTGCTTCTTGTGGTGGTTCTGAAGAAACAACCGAAGAAACAAATGAAACAATTGATACACTAGATTATGCTGACATGAATGAGATATCATTAAAAGAGCATGGTTTAAATATGAAGATTATGCTTCCTGAGGTAGCATCTTCTACTGGAGCATCTATTGAGCCAAAAATTGAGCATGATGATGGAGATTACCTTTGGCATGTAAAAATTGGAACGAGATTTCACCTTGTAATTGAGGATTTCGGAAAAGAGAAGAACAAGGTCGCTGGTGAAAAAGAGCGTTTAGGAGATTTAGACAAAATATTTGTAACAGAATATTTAATAGACGAACCAAACTTGATTATGTATAAAAGAACTTTACATGAGGATCAAGGAGGCAAGCCATCTTTTCACTGTTATGGTGAAACTACTATTGACGGTTACATTTATGTGTTGAGATCTCAATCTGACGGAAGCTTGAAGCCAATTATTGATGATATGGTGAAAACGATAAAATCTGCTAAACCTGTTACTGAATCGGCAGCATAGATTAAAGACATTAAATAAAAAAGGTCATTTGATTTTCAAATGACCTTTTTTTATGCTTTTAAATTGATTCGGCTTAGTAAAGTTTCAACTTTAAATAAGTTCTCATCTCTTTAATTTCTTCTCTGTTAAATTTGTTATCTGCTTTTTTAAGCAATTGAAGTAAATACGATAAGTTTTCTGCATCTGTCCCCGGCTCAATTAAGAACTCTTCTCCTTCTTCGTCTTCATCCTTTTCTACTGTGTGGTCAAAACACTCTTCTTCTTTGATGTATTCTGCAGACAATCTTAAGACCTTCGCTAGTAAAGGATCTTCGTCTTTAAGTGCATCCTCTCTTAGGTCCATTAAGGCTTTGATGATTTTTGCCCCGTCAAATCCTTTTTCTAATTGTTTCAGCAATTTATCTATTTTGGCGTTCGATTGTTCTTGTTGCATTATTTCAAATTTTGACCAAAAATAACTATTCTAATAAATATGAGCACATTATTTCGCTCTTGAGCTCAATTTAATTCAAAATTTGTATTTTCACAGGAGTGAAGAAAGTAGATATCATTACAGCGCATAATATTGCGATTGACTATGAAGCAGCCTCAGTAATGAACAGAGGTATCGCTAAGTTTCTTGATCTGTTGGTAATGATGATTTACACCCTAATCATTTATTTTATTCTACTGCAACTCTTGATTCAATCAATTTTTGGATCCTTTTCAATAGACGAATCATTTTATATCATGTTTGTAGTATTTCAGCTACCCGTAATTTTCTATACAATTTTATCTGAATATTTATTGAAAGGTCAAACAATCGGTAAAATGGCAATGGGTATCCGTGTTGTCAAACTCAATGGAGAAAATGGTAACATCAATGATTATACCATGAGATGGGCCTTTAACTTAATAGACTTCTGGTTTTCAGCAGGCTCCATAGCGGCTTTATTTATTTCAACTACTGAGAAAGGTCAAAGATTAGGAGATGTTTTGGCTCAAACCGCTGTTGTAAAAAATAAACCAGAACAGGTTTATTCAATAAAAGACATATTAAACATCAAAGACCGATCTAAACACGACCCAACATATTTGGGGGTTTCTAAGTTTACTGATGAGGATATGATCTTGATTAAAAATGCAATTACTAGAGTAAAAAAATATCCTAACGAACCCCATAAAGAGTTGGTTAGAGAGTTAGCTAAGCGTGCAGCAAATGAATTAAATTTAGAAGAAGTGCCTCAAAAAAAGTTGACATTCTTAAAAACCTTGCTACAAGACTATATTGTATTGACCAGATAATTTCTAGAATTGGACAATTCGTATCGCAATTTTGCCACTTAAGAAATTTGGTCGATTATCTTGACAACTAAGTATTTAATTGCCTATTTTTGAATCCAATTTAGTACCCACATTATGAAATTATTAAAAACCCTTTTGCTTGGGTGTGCTGTTTTTTTAACCAGTACCTCTATTGCACAATTCTCTTTTGTACCCTCTACGACTAATGGATGTGCACCCTTACCAATTAATATTACGAATACCAGTTCTGCAGGAACCCATTATGATTGGGATTTTGGGGACGGAACTTTTATATCGGATGTCACGAACCCTTCTCACACTTATCTAAATGGTGGCAACTATTGGATTACCATGTGGGCTTATGACGCGACTTATAATTTTATCGGTCAAACAGACGTGCAAATCCAAGTTTCAGGTGCACCTCAAGGAATCAATATGGATGCTTATACAATATGTCCAAATGACTTGGTGTGGTTGAACGTTTATGTTCCAGGAAACAACAGTTATTCTTGGAATTTCGGTGATGGAAATACCTCTTCAGGTTATGATTATGTAGAGCATGCTTATGCCAGCCCAGGCACATATTATCCTGAAGTAACAATTACAACATCATGCGGAACCTATGTGGTTCAAGATACTGTGGTTGTGACGAATGCTATACCATTTTTCGGTGGGTATCCCAACATGAGCGTTAATCCTCTTGCGGTATGCCCGGGATCTGAAGTGTATGGCTATATTCAAGATAATTATGCTAACTATTCATGGGATTTTGGAGATGGCGGATCAAGTTCTGACCATAACCCAGATTGGACCTATGCGTTAAATGGGAATTATTTGGTTCAATTGACCATAACTAATGGTTGTGGTGTCGATACAGTGCTAACCGAGAACGTTGCAGTGAGTAATTCTACACCAGTTCAAAACAGTCAAACCTCTGTTCCTGACACGGTTTGTCCTGGTGAGTTTTTCTATGCAGATTCATGGGCTGATGATGGAATTTCATTCTCGTGGAATATGGGAGATGGAAGCCCTTTAATTACGAACCAATCAGCTTACTATGCCTACGCAACCCCAGGAACATATACTGCTACAGTAACAATAACTAATGATTGCGGAAACACGGATGTGTTGAGTGAAGTGGTTGTTGTTTCAAATAGCGCACCAGTGAACAATCCATCTTTATATTTCAGTTCGAATTCAGTTTGTCCAGGAGATGAAGTTTATTTTTCAGCCAATTATGAATACGATTATTATATCGATTATGGTGACGGTGAAGGGTCGGATACCTACGGGTATCACGCATATGATACTCCAGGTGATTATGTAGTAACAGCTACTATTCAAAATGCTTGTGGTAATTCTGTGGTCATAACAGATACTATTACGGTACAATCTAATTTAGCCGTAGATCCAAACATGGTTTATCCTTACGCATATCCTTCTCCTGCTTGTCCTGGAACAGAAATTGAAATGTCGGCAAACTATGGATATCAAACATATAGTTGGGATTTCGGTGATGGAGGAACATCAACAAATGAGCAACCTGGTTATATTTATAATACTCCAGGAAATTATACAGTTACTCTTGTGGTAACGAATGGTTGTGGAAATCAAGCGACCGTTACAACACCAGTTTCAATTCAAAACAACTTATTGATTCAAGATGTCAATTTTGATATTTCTGCTGATACCATTTGTCCTGGTGATGCTGTATTTTTTGATGCCGATAATGATGATGGAAGTATCGGGACATACTGGGATTTGGGTGATGGAACCACTACAACAAATTTTGCAGTTTCTCATTCATACGCTACAGTGGGTGTTTACCCTATCGAATTAACAGTTACAAATGGCTGTGGCAATGACTCTACAGTATTTGATACGGTTGTTGTTTCTAATTCATACATTCCTTCAGCTGGAGATTATCAAGCTTTTGCTCAAGATGAAGGATGTGTTGGTGATCAACTTTATTTTGTATTAATACCAGCAGGAGCAGGTAATATCACTTGGGATTTTGGTGACGGTAATTCAACGAATCAAGTTGATCAAGTATTGGTTCAGGGAGTAACTGAGGTGGATGTTGCTTTTCATGCGTATAATGCAATCGGTCAATATTGGGCAAAATATACCATTACAAACTCATGTGGAAATTCACTTACGGATTCAATATTAATTGATGTTGGGACATACGGAGACCAACAAAATATGGATGTCAGCTTTTGGTGGGATGAAACTCAAACTGCTTGTCAAGGCCAACCGGTTGAGTTCATGGCAGTTGGTGGAGCTCAATACATTTGGGATTTTGGTGATGGTACAGGTCAACTCTTAACAAACTCTTCATTGACACCAGTTTATCACACTTATGCGGATCCTGGAAGTTATACAGTAACTGTGAACTCTGTGAACAATTGTGGAAATACTGACGATTCAGATGAGCAAATCTACATTCCACAATCTCAAATGAACGTTTCAACCAATACAGTTACTGAGCCAAACTGTGGAAGCAATAATGGTCTGGCAATTGTTTCTGTTACTGGAGGTATGGCGCCTTATTCGTATTCTTGGACAAATGGAGATTCAGGAGTTATTGCTGATAGCCTCGCTTCTGGTGTTTATGTAGTTACTGTTACAGATAATAACGATTGCTCAAATGAGGGAATTGCAACAGTAAGCGACCAAGAAGGCGTAGTTATATTGGTAGATAATGTCGTTGACGTGGATTGTTATGGAGCTGCGAACGGAAGTATTTCTGTTTCAATTTTGGGAGGACAACCTCCGTATACCATTTTATGGTCAAATGGTGATCAAACTGAAGATATATTCGGTTTGCAAGCGGGTCCATATGAAATCTTTGTTACTGATGCCAACGGCTGTTTTTCGGTAGAAAGTATTCATGTTTCGCAACCACTAAAATCTAACGTATCAGTTATTACCACAAAGGCAACCTGTGGCCTTAATGACGGAACTGCAACTGCATCTGTCAATAACGGAACTGGACCATTCAATTTCATTTGGCCAAATACCACAGGGCCGAATAATACCACAGGAGGATTGGCGCCAGGAATACATACGTTACTTGTAATTGATGGTAACACTTGTCTTTTGCAAAAAGATTTTGCGATTAATGAAATCGGAGGACCGGTAATTGTTACGGATTCGACAGAATTTGGGACTTGTAATGGTGATTTATCTTCAATCTATATTAGTACCATTGGTGGTCAGGGCCCTTTTACATATAATTGGTCAAACGGATCAACAAATCAGGATTTGGTAGGCGTTGTTCCTGGAACATATATTGTCCAAGCACAAAGCGCAACAGGATGTTCATCATATCGAACTTACACTGTAGCAGAATCTCAACCAGAGAAACCAACTATTTGTATGGTAGATGTTGATACACTTACAGGCACCAATCTTGTTGTTTGGGATCCAATTACTGCTTCTGGTATTGAATCTTATAACATCTATAAAGAAAGCTCTGAAGCAGGATTGTATTATTTAATTGGAAATTCTAGTGCGGACAGCTTAAGTCAGTACCATGATTATTTATCTGACCCAGGTATTAGGTCTTGGAGATATAAAATATCATCACTTGATGATTGCGGAAACGAATCTGAATTATCTGATTATCATAAAACCATGCACCTTACATCTAATAAGGGAGTTGCTGGTGAGTATAACTTAATCTGGGATCATTATCAAGGATTCAGCTATTCGACTTATTACATCAATAGATGGCATCCAACCACTGGTTGGGAAATTATTGACTCAGTTGGTTCAAATGCAATATCCTATACTGATTATAACGCGCCAGGCGACAGTAATTTGGTTTACATGATATCAATTAACACACCTGGGTTGTGCACTGCAGCTAAAGCTACAGATTATAATTCATCAAGATCAAATAAGAATTCTAATAATGTAGCTCCACCTAATGGTTCCGGAATTAATGAAATACATGTTGAATTGACCATTTACCCAAATCCTTCTAACGGGATAGTGACTATCAGATATGAAAAAGGAATTTCAGCAATCAAACTATTTGATATGGCTGGCAATCTGGTGTTGTTTGATGAAAATGTAGGTAACAATAAATTCTCATTTGATTTGTCACAATACGAATCTGGAATATATAATGTGCAGATAATGTCAGGTGATGATTTGCTTAACGGTAAAATTGTTAAACACTAAAGATCAATTTCTGAAAAGCAGGTTAACCCGTCAACACAAAATCTTTCACCAAATTTTGGAGGTAGTTCAGAAGCTACCTCCAATCCATTTACGCTATAAATTAATACATCATCATGTGCTTTTAATGGTAAGTTTTGACGTTTTACCATATCGTAGGTTTTGATTAAACCATGATTTACTTTTACCAAGGCCAGCAGACTTCTGTCGTTAAAGCCATTTGCTTGAGTAATTTTTTGATAGGAGGTAATGATACGTATCTGTAAAGTTTTTCCTGACGGACTTTTCCAACTTACCGTTCCAAGATAAGTAACAGTTTCAGAACCCCAATCTCTGTGTATTGAGCCTGACTGATTGATTTCAAAATCCTTTGCATATTCCCAAAAAGTTGTGTCTTGCGAAAATGAAACTAATGAAAATAAAGAGAAAATAATTAGGGTGATTTTTTTCATATTTAATAATACGAAAAAACATGCAAAAGGTTGAACCAGATTAAATTACTATAAAAAACCAAGCTCTAATTGCGCTTCTTCACTCATCATATCTTTGTCCCAAGGAGGATCAAAAACTATGTTTACTGTGGCCTCTTCAACTCCTTCAACGCTTTCTACTTTGTTTTTAACATCTACTGGTAAACTTTCTGCAACCGGACAATTCGGTGAAGTCAGAGTCATGTCAATATCCACTATACCACCCTTTTTAATCTTAACCTCATAAATTAGTCCGAGTTCAAATATATCTACCGGAATTTCAGGGTCGTAGATTTCTTTCAAAGCTGATATAATAAGGTCTTCAAGTGCCTTAATTTCTTCTTTATCCATGTCGCCTTCTTTTGAAACTATCATGCTTTCATATTTAAAGCCAATGCGTCCAACTTCATCTGTTTCAACATTGAAACTAATCCATTGGAACGAGTGGGTGATAAGTGTTCTTGCAAACCAATTTCTGCAATGAAATTGAGCTTTGCGTCAATAATGTCTTGAGGTCTTTCTCCTGACAACACATGAATCAACAGCGCAATAATTCCTTTGGCGATTATTGCATCTGCATCTGCAGTATAAACTACCTTTCCATCTACTAATTCAGCTTGCATCCAAACTTTTGATTGACATCCCTTAATGATTTTATCATCAGACTTAAGTGCATCATCTATTAAAGGCAAATCTTTACCTAACTCAATGATGTACTCGTATTTTTCCATCCAATCTTCATAAATTGAAAAGTCATCTATTAGTCCTTGCTCTTTTTCTTGAATCGTCATCTATCTTAACATACTAACTGCTTTTTTAAGAGCAGTAATAAAAACATCAATTTCTTCTTTTGTGTTATAAAAACTGAATGAGGCGCGAATTGTTCCTGGAATTTTAAAGAAATCCATTACAGGTTGAGTACAATGATGTCCTGTTCTAACGGCAATACCTTGTTGGTTCAATAAGGTTCCAATGTCGTAAGGATGCAAGTCATCAATTAAAAAAGAAAGTATGCTACTCTTATTCTCTGCGGTACCATAAATCATAACACCATCTATTTCTTTAATTTTTGTCGTAGCATACGCAAGCAGTTCGTGCTCGTAGGCTTCAATTTCGTTAAAATCAAATTGATTTAACCAATCTATGGCAGTTCCCAAAGCAATTCCTCCAACAATATTTGGTGTTCCGGCCTCAAACTTATGCGGTAAATCATTGTAGATCGTTTTGGACATGCTAACTTCCTTAATCATATCTCCACCACCTTTATATGGAGGCATTTGATTGAGGATATCTTCTTTTCCGTATAGAATTCCAACACCTGTAGGCCCAAATACTTTATGTCCCGAAAAAACTAAAAAATCGCAATCCAATTCCTGTACATTAACTTTACAATGCTGCAATGACTGAGCAGCATCAATTAACACTTTGGCACCAACATGGTGTGACTTTTCAATCAGCTCTTCGATTGGATTAATTGTCCCTAATGAATTCGAAATATGAGTAAAAGCGACCAGTTTTGTTTTATTAGTTAACAGTCCTTCAAAAGCATTCATATCAAGGGTACCATTTTCTTTCAACGGAATGAATTTCAAATCAAGTCCCTTTCGTTCTGCCAACATTTGCCAAGGAACAATGTTTGAGTGATGCTCCATTTCGGTGATGATTATTTCATCTCCTTTACTGAGCAATTCACCATAACATTGGGCTACAAGGTTTATTCCTTCTGTGGTTCCTGATGTAAAAATGACTTCTGAAGATTTTTTAGCTCCAATGAATGCTTGAATACTGTGTCGTGCGTTTTCATAATTCGTAGTACTGATTTGACTCAAATGATGAACGCCTCGGTGGATATTGGCATTTTCTTCACGGTAGTACTTCGAAACTCTGTTTATTACAGCAGTTGGCTTCTCTGAAGTTGCACCATTATCGAAATAAACTAACGGGTATTTCCCAACTTTGGTCGATAAAATTGGAAATTCTGCCCTAATATTTTCTACATTTAATGCCACCTCTGAACAATTTTGGCAAAGTTACGGAGAGTTTTGACATCTACAACTTTTATTTAGATTGATTCTAAATAATTTGAATATTTAATTAAACGAATGAGCAAAATAAACGATTTTAAAAAGCACGTTGAAGAAGGATACAGTTTTAAAGGAGATGCCCTTATTTTGGGAGGATCTATGTTGGATGGCGAGCCTGTTCAGGGCTTACAAGTGAAGATACCTTTAAAAACTCTCAACCGTCATGGATTAATTGCAGGAGCAACAGGAACGGGTAAAACCAAGTCTTTACAAGTTTTGGCAGAGCAAATGTCACTGAATGGCATTCCTTCAGTGTTAATGGATATTAAAGGAGATTTATCTGGGATAGGACAACCGGGGGAAAACAACGAACATATTGTTTGGCGTTCAGGAGCAATTGGAGTTGAATATGAACCTGCAAACCTGTTGGTTGAGCTGATGTCTATTTCTGAAGAAAAAGGAGTAAGATTAAGGGCGACTGTTTCAGAGTTTGGCCCCACCTTGATGTCAAAAATTCTTTCGTTAAATGATACACAAACTGGTTTGTTAACAGTACTTTTTAAATATTGTGACGATAATAATTATCCTTTATTAGATTTAAAAGACTTAAGAAAAACCCTCCAGTACTTCACTGGTGAAGGCAAAGAAAAGGTTCAAGAAGAGTACGGACAAATTTCAAGTGCTTCCATCAATACGATCATGAGAAAGGTGATTGAGCTTGAGCAACAAGGAGCAGAAAAGTTTTTTGGTGAAAAATCTTTTGATGTCAAAGATTTCATGTTCACAAATTCTAAAGGATTAGGCCAAGTATCGGTCATTCGTTTGGCAGATATTCAGAACAGACCTAAACTGTTCTCGACATTCATGCTAGGTTTACTTGCTGAACTTTACGAAACATTACCTGAAGTTGGAGACGCCGATAAACCAAAATTATGTTTGTTCATTGATGAAGCTCATCTTGTATTCAAAGAAGCGACTGATGAATTGCTCGATCAAATAGAAGTCATCATCAAACTCATCCGATCAAAAGGGGTAGGAGTTTTCTTTTGTACTCAATTACCTACTGACATTCCAGAAGAAGTGTTGAGTCAACTCGGATTAAAGGTACAACATGCACTGAGGGCTTTTACTGCTAAAGACCGTAAAGCCATAAAATTGACTGCTCAAAATTATCCTGATACAGCATATTACGATACAGCCGATGTTTTAACCTCATTGGGAACTGGTGAAGCATTGGTTTCTGCATTAAATGAAAAAGGGAGACCGACGCCATTAGCCGCAACTATGATGCGCGCACCTATGAGCCGTATGGATATTTTAACAGATACAGAATTGAGTAATCTATTATCTGATTCTGATTTAGTGAAAAAATATAATGAAGAAATT
>JAUHXX010000045.1 GCA_030426825.1 Bacteroidia bacterium
ATGTGAAGCGTTATAGACGTTGGCTTCATCAAGCAATATTAGGTTTTGATCCACAGATCCTCCGCGCACATAAAATCCTGATCCGCCTTCACCAACTGTTGCCACCCCAGGTAATAATTGAATTGCTTTAATTACATCAACTTCACCCATTAAAGCGGGCATTTTTTTTATTTGAGTCATGTTTAATTTGTCCACACTCATATTGGTATTGGTAATGTTGTCATTGCCGGCTTCAGCTGTAACCGTCACCTTTTTTAAAGTATTGGATGCTTCTAGCTCAAATGACAAGGATTGATTTGAATTCAACTCAATGTCTTCGGTTAAAGGAGCCATCCCTACAAATGAAAAAGTAATTTGATAAGTTCCTTCAGGTAAGGTCAATGAATAAAATCCGTAAGCGTTTGCAACTGTTCCAACCACTTCATCACCAATTTTTGTGCGAACATTTGCGCCAATGAGTTCCTCACCAGAATCAGCACTTTTAATATACCCCGAGAGGGTATAATTTTCCTGAGACATAAGAATGACAGGAAAAAAGAGCAATATTATGAGTACGAATCTTTTCATCAAGCAGATCAAAATTAGGAATTTACAAGTTGATAAAAGAGATAATCTTCTCATTTGTCAGATTAATTAACAAAATTGATCTTTGATAATTAAAGTTTCTTCACGGTACAATCAATAGTTGTTCTATTTAAGTCATTTTCAACTATTCGCAGATTAATTTCGTTATATTAGAAATACCAAAACACACTACAATTAAAAAATCACTTCTAATAGCAATTGCCTGCTTGCTGGGCTTAAATTTGTTTAGTCAAGGAAATTGGCTAAGGTCAGAAGGCGCCATTGCGAATGAAGAAATTCTTGATGCAACCTACGACAGCAACGGAGATCTTGTAATGACGGGCTTTTTCTCTGGAAGTTTTTCAACGGGAGTAGGATCTTTAACTTCAAATGGTAACACCGATATTTTCATAATTAAAACAGATGATGCGGGTGATGCAATTTGGTCAGTGAATGCTGGTGGAACAGGGGTAGATCGTGCTAACGGTATCGCTTCGGATCATTTAGGAAACACTTTTATCACTGGATTTTTTCAAGGGTCAGCAACTTTTGGAAGCATCAATGTTACGGGTTCTGGTTACGAAGCTTTTGCCGCAAAAATTGATGTGAATGGTAATTTTGTTTGGGTCACAACTTTTGGAGGATCATTTGGAGATATTGGACATGGCATAGATGTAGATGATAATGGAAACGTAGTTTGTGTTGGCGAATACAAAGGCACGGCAAATTTCGGTGCTACAGTATTAAATAGTCAGTTAAATGCAAGTGGACAATCGTCTTATGATATTTTCGTCACAAAGCTGGATCCAAGTGGCAACTTCCTTTGGACAGAAGATGGGAACGCAAAGTATGATGATAGAGCAACAGGCGTGACCATTGATGACAATGGATCCATTTATGTAATTGGAGAATTTTCGGATACCTTAACCTTTCAAAATACACACACAACCTCATTATTGAACGCTGGATTTATGGTGAGTTTTGACCAAAATGGAAACGAATTATGGTTTGATAAAATGTGGGGAACCCAAGTCTTGTTAACCGATTGTGAATGGCAGAATGATAAAGTGTTTTTAACCGGAGATTTTAGAGGTAACATCATTGTTGAAGACATCAATAATTTGCAAAACTTCTTAGCCCAAGATGAATACAATATTTTTGCAGCTCGGTTTTCTGATAACGGAGATTTGGATTGGTTAGAGTCTAATTACTCCAATACAGAGGTTCATGCAAATCAGCTAACTGTTGATAGTAACAATGATATTTATTTGACTGGTAATTTCAAATGCACGTTTACTGAAATGAATACAATTTATGGTCCGTCTACTTTTCTTTCTCTAGGCTTTGAGGATATTCATTATTTAAAATATAATTATTCGGGATCATTTGTTTGGGCGAGACAAGTGGCCAGTAATCAAGGTGATTATTGTTCTGCAATTGTAGTTAAAACGGTCGATAAACCGGTGATCGCAGGAAGTCATGAGGCAACATTTTATGTTCCTGCTGGGGCCACATTTAGCTTTTTACCAGGGCAGCAAGTCAATAACAGCAGTTCAAATTGTGCAGATGCAAACTATGGCAACTTTGCTATGGAATCACATTCGGGACAACGAGATATATTTTGGTCAAGCCCCTTTGATATCAATAGATTGCCATTTGATTATTACGAGAAAAATCCAGGAATCGGATGTGATTTACTAACCTATCCACCTTGTATTGGTGATTTAATGCCTTTTAACCAATGTCAAGATACACTTTATGGCTGCTCTCCTTTGAATGCCAATTTGAACGATTTTTTCTTAAACGGTACTGATCAATTTCCAAATACAACGACATCATGGAGTAATGGATACACAGGAACTACGAACACTTTTTCAACGGATGGAACATATTCTGCTACAACCACCACCGAAGATCAATGTTATACATGGACAGATGTTGTGGTGATTAGTTTATATCCAACACCTGATCCACCTATGATTTCAGATAGTTGGGGATACAACGATCACGAGTTAAACCCGAATGGAATTGATACCTGTGATGCCGATTCAGTTTTTTTATGGGGAACGCCGATAGATCCTAATGACTCCATTGTTTGGGCTCAAGGCACGTTTATTAACGATTCTACTGTTTCTGCTGCATATACTGGGGATTATTCTGTCACTGCGGTGAATAGTTTTGGTTGTTCTTCAGCGGCAACAGAAATTAATGTCATAATCAACAACTTTGCTTTGCACGACACATTAGACCCATCAATAATATTTACAGATCAAAGCATCTTCAATACCGATTCAGTCATCAGCTGTGGTCTACCTTATTGTTCTAACGTTTATTTGATAGATAGTAATTTTATCAATATCTATGGAACAATGCCCAATCTCTATTCTATTTGGTTTATTGATGGGGTATATTTTGATACGCTTTATCACAATTCAGATGATACCATTGAAGTGGCAAATCCAAGTATTATAGAGTTTTGCGTAAATGATACTGGCTGGCATACGATCTCGTCACATTTGGTAAATGAATGCGGCGATACGGTTGACTATTTTATAGCAGAAAGTTTCTATGTAGATACATTATCCAATCCATTCTTAGATGTGATTGGACCTATCACCGGTTGTCCAGGAGACACGATTATTATTTCAGCTATTCATTATACAGATTCGGTTCAATGGAGTGGCTCCGGAATTATTCAAAATTATGGTGATTCTGTCATGGCAGTAATAGATCCCACAAACGGAATCAATATCATGGCAATAGTAGATACGTCAAAAGGCACTACGGTTTGTAATTCCTCCGGCAATTATTACATAGCGCCATTTCCAGTACCACAATTAACTGTTAATCCTACAGACGGAATTATTTGTCCGGGAGATTCGGTATTGCTATCCGCAGTTGGCGGAACTGCCTGGCAATGGATTGGACCTACGGGAGATTCTTTAGGTACAGGTCAGTCTCAGTACGCGAGTGATGTTGGAGATTATTTTTGCTTCGTAACTGACAATGGCTGTGTAATCCCCTCTGAATTTATCTCAACTTTTGCCTATAGTTCTCCAACGCTGTATGCTTGGGATCCTGTAATTTGTAAGGGGGATAGCGCTACGATAGAATTATTAGGTCCGGCAAACATGACCTTTAATTGGTATGCCCCTTTATCCGGTCCAAGTTCAGTTCAATTCGTAGACTCAACGGGTTATTATTATGTCGAATCTTCATTTTGTGGGATAACCAAATTGGACAGTGTATTTGTACAAGTGAGTGAACCACTGTTAAACTTCACAATGCCCGCAGACACCTCAATTTGTCCATATGATACTTTGACCTTAAACGGCCCTCCTGGTATGCAAATTTATGAATGGAATGGGGTAGTTGGCTCGGCTGTTTATGAAGTGGTAGATTCAGGAATGTATTATCTTCATGTTCAAGATTTAGATGGCTGTACGGATGATTCTGATACCATGCAAGTGAATTATTTTGCCCTACCAACCCCACCTATTGCCGCCGATACGGCTATCTGCCCTGGAGGAAATGTTAGTTTAACTGCTAATGGACCTGGCTCTATAGATTGGTATGATAATTCTGGATCATTTTTGTCATCTGGTAATCCTTTGAATATTACAGATATTACATCAGCTACCTATTTTCTAGTGACGAATACAGATGCAAATTGTGCCAGTAATTTTGATACCGTTTGGGTAGGTCTTTATCCTGATACAATTGTTGCCGATTTCCAAATAATAGAAAACTGCGGTTCATTAGATGTTCAGGTACAAAATACCGGAACATCAAACCTCGTTTATTCTTGGGACATGGGAGATCTTACAACTTATGTCGGAAATCCGGTGAATCATACCTATGGATCTAATGGTACCTATACCATTACACTTACAGCTGATGACCCTGTTTGTGGCTATTCTGACATGACGGTTGACAGTGTAACACTTTATGGTCAACAAATTTCGCCTACGTTCAGCCACCCAGTATGTTACCAATATGCAGATGGATCAGTGACAATAAATTTGATGAATGCCCTAGGAGGAGAAACGTTCACAATTGAAAATGCTGCGGGAACTATGTTAAATGCAGTAGGTTCCAATACGGCTAATCAACTTCCTGCAGGTTGGTATTATTTATATGCAGAACTAGGTCCAGGTTGTACAATTGTAGATTCGGTAGAATTAATTGATCCAGGCGAGTTAGCAGCTAATTTGACTTATTACCCTCCACTTTGTTATGGCGGAACAGGGTCAGTAGTGATAGATACCGTGTTGAATTGGCAGGGAAATCAAAATAACATTAGTTTCATTTGGAACCCTAATCCTGCAGGAATCGGAGGGGTTGGGGCTGACAGTTCTTACAATATGACTGCCGGAGTCTATAGCTTATCAATAAATGATGATTTTGGATGTACCAGTTCGAGTGATATCACCATGACTGAGCCTAGCGAATTAGTGCTGAATGAATTCGGTCAAATTCCTTCAGATTGTAGAATATATGAGTATCAATCGGGTAACGGGGTTGTGTTCGCAGCAGCTCAAGGCGGTACTCCGGCATATACCTATTTATGGACCAATGTCGCTACTGGTGACACTTCAAACACATCAACCTGGGGTGGCTTAGAACCAGGAGATTTTCAAATTCAAGTTACAGACGCAAACAACTGTGTCCTTACAGAAACAATTACCCTAGATTCAATTAATCCGATTGCTGCATTTGATTTAAGTTCAGCTGATTTGAATGCCCAGTGTGAAGGAAATTCACCTGTAGAAATTCAGTTCAGCAATACTTCTGAAAATGCCGAAAGTCCAAATAATCCCGCAGCGGTTACAACATGGTCTTGGAATTTTAATTTTGATGAAGGACCTTGGGTCTTAACTTCTGATTATAATCAAACCTATGATACTGTCTATACAGAAGGTCAGTATACGATTTGTTTAGCAATGATCAATTTCCATGGATGTGTTGATACAGCATGTAAGGATATTATTGTCTATCCAAACGTAGTTTTTGAACCTGTGAACATATTTACTCCAGATGGTGATGGGATAAATGATGAATTTACCTTCGTTTATAAATCTTATGGTATTGAGTTTTTTGAATGTGTTGTGGTAAACCGTTGGGGAGTTGTAGTTAATGAATTTGACAATATTTATAGCACCTGGGATGGAACTAATAAAAAAGGTGAGCCTTGTTCAGATGGTGTCTATTTCTATGTTTACTCAGGGGTAGGTGAAAATGGAGACGAGTTCAGTGGTCAAGGTTCGGTGACAATTGTTGGGTCAAAATAAAGCTGTCAATTTTATCCACTAATTTAATGACAGAAGCCTTTTTACATTATCTCTTCGACAAACGAAAACTGGGTAAAAACTTCGTAACAACAGAAGGCCATGCACTGCAGATCATAAATTTTGGAAAACTCAATTTCAATGCGGGTCCAGATTTTCAAGAATCCATTATCATTTTCGATAATAAAACATGGGCAGGACATATTGAATTTCACATAAAGTCATCAGATTGGATCAATCACAAACATCAATTCGATAAAGCTTATGACAATGTAATCGCACATTTTGTATGGGAACATGACCGAGAAGTCTATATCAACGATTTTAAACTTCCTGTTGTAGAACTGAAAGGATTGATTGATGAAGCCGAGGCAGATAAATATGAGAAGTTCGTGAAGAACAAATCATGGATACCTTGTGAAAATTTAATCTCAAAAGCTGAAATATCTGCCCTGAAAAGTCAGTTAATCCAGTCAGCACATTTAAGATTAAATAGAAAGGCAGATGAAATCATTGAAAGGATAAAGACGAACAAAGGAGATCAATTAAAATCCTTCACCCAGTTGCTGGCAAAATCCTTAGGAGGAAAAGTGAATGGAGATGTAATGTTAAATTTGATAGATAAGTTTCCTGTTGATTGCTTCGCTAAATTGAATTACGACCCGTTTAAAATGCAGGCCTTGTTGCACGGAAATTCAGGTCTGTTGGCTGTTTCAAAGCTTGATCATCAGTATGTTTTGGCTTTGAAAAAGGAATTCAACTATCAACAGAAATTGTTTGGAATTGTTCCTTTAGAACCACAAGAATGGAAATGGTCTCGAATGAGACCACCTGCAACACCTACAATAAGAATAGCTCAATTAGCCGCTTTACTTTCAAAATATCAAGGAAAAATTAGCGAGTTCAACTTCGAAGTCATAGAATTGGATGATTTTTGGACTACCCATTACAATTTTATTAATGATACCAAGATAAAAAGCTATCAAATGGGGCAGGACATGATAGACTTGCTAGAAATCAACGTCTTAATTCCGTTTAACTACGCCATTGCAAAATTGAAAGATGATAAACGGGAACTAAAAAATCAAATAACCAAATTGAACGGAATTCGACCAGAGAAAAACAGTATCATTAAACATTGGGAAAATTTAGATCTTAGATTTGAATCTGCTTGGGAAACTCAGGGTGCATTAGAGCAAAAAAATAAGCTTTGCAACGAAAAAAAATGCTTATTTTGCACTATCGGAAAACAGCTAATGAATCAATGAATATTATTCAGAAAACATCTCTTTTTTTTGAGCTTCGGTCCTTTGGAGTGAGCACTTGGTTTGCAAAAAAAATGAGAGTAGAAGTTTCTAGAGTGAGATTGTTTTTCATTTACTTTTCATTCATTGGACTAGGATCACCGGTACTGATTTATTTGATGATGGCTTGGGTTTTAGAACACAAACACATTTTCAAACTTCAGCGTAAACGAAAAACCATTTGGGAGCTTTAAATGTTACTGAATTATAAATTATTTGCTAAAGTTTATTACGCTTTATTCCTGTTGTTGGGAATAATTCTCTTAGGGACTTTTGGCTTTATGGTTGTTGAAGGCTGGAACTTTTTCGAGTCATTCTACATGACCATTATTACCATTTCAACAGTTGGTTTTAATGAGGTACAAGAATTGTCAGATGCAGGTAAATTATTTACTAGCTTCTTAATAATCACCAGCTTCGGTACGTTTGCTTATGCCTTGACATCAATTACTTCTTACATTGTAGGAGGTGAATACAAGAAATATTTTACAGAATACAAGTCGCTAAAAACAGCAGAGAATATGGATAATCACACAATTGTTTGTGGCTACGGGAGAGTAGGAAAACAAGCAGCACATGATTTGAGGTTTTATAAAAAAAACTTCATTGTAGTTGAGCGAAATACTGAGATTACAGATGACCCAATGCATTCAGAAGTTCCATTTGTAAAAGGTGATTCAACAGATGATCAAGTATTGATGAAAGCAAACATCACAAAAGCAACATCTTTAATTACGGCTCTTCCCAAGGATGCTGACAATTTATTTGTAGTGTTGTCCGCTCGTGAGCTCAATCCAAATCTCAAAATTATTTCTAGAGCTTCATCCTATTCTTCAATGCGCAAATTGAGAATTGCTGGCGCAACCAACGTCATTATGCCTGATACGGTTGGTGGAGCACACATGGCTTCTTTAGTCATGAATCCTGATATTATGGAGTTCATGGATTTGATAAAAGTTTCAGGTAAGGCTGCGGTAAACTTAGAAGAAATTACATTTCAAGAATTGCCTGATGAGGTAAAGTACACCACAATTGCAGATTTGCAAGAAAAATCGCTCTCTGGATGTAATGTTATTGGTTACCGTTCTGAAGACGGTGAGTACATCATTAATCCTTCGCTTGATTTAAAGATTATGCCGAATTCAAAGCTCTTTGTTCTCGGAAACCCTGAGCAAATCAAGAAGTTGAATACGATATTCGGGATTAAATAATGGCTATTCTTATCACAGGATCAAATGGTCTTTTGGGTCAAAAAATAGTTGCTCAATTAAAGGCAAAAGATCTTCCATTTATAGCTACATCAAAAGGAGAGAATCGAAATCCTGACTGCCCTGTTGAAAATTACAAATCTTTAGACATAACGGATATTAATCAGGTGAACGCCTTGTTGAGCTCTGCAAATATTTCTTCTATCATCAACACGGCCGCAATGACGAATGTTGATGCCTGCGAAGAGAATGAAACTGAATGCAGAAAGATAAACGTTCAAGGTGTTCAAAATTTACATGATGCATGCACTACTTTCGGCTTGAGTCATTTAGTTCATGTTTCTACTGATTTCGTATTTGATGGTGAAAAAGGACCTTATAAAGAAGAGGATAAAAGAAATCCACTGAGCATTTACGCTACTTCTAAGCGCGATTCTGAAGATTTATTGATGAGTTCAGAACACGATAACTGGTCAATTTTAAGACCGATAATCGTTTTTGGCCAAGGCAATAATTTGAGTCGCTCAAATATTGTGCTTTGGGCAAGAGAGGCCTTGAAAGAAGGGAAAGAGTTAACAATTGTAGATGATCAGTTTAGAGCCCCAACTTGGGCAGATGATTTAGCCTGGGCTTGTATAAAAGCCGCCCAGCAGAAAGCTAAAGGCGTTTTTCATATCTCAGGGCCCGAAACCTTCTCTATTTATGAATTGGTGACACGAATTGCACGATTTTACAAATTAGATTCAAAATCTGTAAAACCAATTTCATCTTCTACTTTAAATCAAAAAGCTAAACGACCACCCAAAACAGGGTTTATTATCGACAAAGCAAGAAAAGTTTTGGGGTATAATCCGTTAACATTTGAAGAAAGCCTTTCAAAATTAACTGATTAGCTGCTCCATTAATTTTTTTATATTTGTTCATCATCTTAATTACACGAAAATCAATCATATAATGAAGAAATTATTAGCGCTTGCTTTTACTATAATTCCATTTCTAAATTTTGCTGCCGAAAAAGGGTTAGACGAAAAAATTGATGAAGCATTTGGAGATGCAACTGGCGGATTTGTAAGCTTTATTTTCTATCAGATTGAATTTACTCCGGACATTAAAGTCTATTGGGTATTATTTCCTTTAATCATAGGGGCAACCTTTTTTACAATTTACTTTAAATTAATCAATTTCACTGGCTTCAAAACAGCCATAAATATCGTTCGGGGTAAATATGATGAAATTGAATCTGGAGGAGATGATCACGTAGAGGCTTCAGATAGCGTTTTTACAGTTGACGGTGATAATCCTGACACGATTAGAATTGAACAAGATGCGGACCATCATGGTGAAGTTTCGCATTTTCAGGCATTAACTGCAGCGTTATCTGCAACAGTTGGATTGGGTAATATTGCCGGAGTAGCAATCGCTTTATCAATAGGTGGTCCCGGTGCTACATTTTGGATGATCATGGCCGGATTTTTAGGCATGGCATCAAAGTTTGTTGAATGTACTTTGGGCGTGAAGTTCAGAGAAATAGGACCTGACGGAACTGTTTACGGTGGACCTATGTATTATTTAAAGAAAGGTTTAGCCTCAAAAGGTTGGAAAATAGCAGGTAGAACACTTGCAATTATTTTCGCCATTATGTGTATCGGAGGATCTTTCGGGGGTGGTAACATGTTTCAAGTAAACCAAGCTTTTCAGTTAGTTGAAAATATTACAGGAGGAGAGGCCTCGTTTTTACATGGTAAAGGATGGCTTTTTGGACTTGTAATGTCTGTTTTAGTCGGAATTGTGATTATTGGAGGTATTAAAAAGATTCCGACAGTAACAGATAAAATTGTGCCTTTTATGGTAGGGATTTATGTGGTCGCTGCCTTGTTTATTCTCATTATGAAGTTTAATTTAATTGGTGATGCGTTCAGTCAAATTTTTGCTGGTGCCTTTACACCAGTCGGAATTGCAGGTGGATTTATAGGGGTATTAGTACAAGGTTTTAAACGTGCGGCATTTTCAAATGAAGCAGGAATTGGTTCTGCCTCAATCGCGCACTCTGCTGTAAAAACGAAATATGCGGCAAGTGAAGGTTTGGTGGCTTTGTTGGAGCCGTTTATTGACACGGTTTTAGTTTGTACAATGACAGCACTGGTTTTAATTATCACTGGATTTGTTGATCCAGGAAACTCCGGAATGAATGATGCGCAGGCAATCTTATTAACTTCATCAGCATTCCAATCTACAATTTCTTGGTTCCCTTATGTGTTGACCATTGCAGTAGTATTGTTCGCGTTTAGTTCTATGATTTCGTGGTCTTATTACGGATTTCAAGCATGGTCATTTCTTTTTGGTAGATCAAAGAAAGTAGAGTATTCGTACAAATTATTGTTTTGTCTTTTTGTAATTATCGGATCTGCGGCCAGTCTAGGTTCCGTTCTTGCCTTTTCAGATGCAATGATTTTCGCAATGATGGTTCCAAATATGATAGGTTTGTTCCTGTTGGCTCCAGTTGCTAAAGAAGAATTGAAAAAATTCATGACCCGAATTAAAGAGGCTAAAGCATAGTTCAAAATGAAAAAGCACTTCAATTTCTCTCGAGGCCAAAAAGTTGGTATCGTAACAATTGGATGTGTAATCATGACACTTACAATACTTTTAAATGTAAATTATCATTTAGGTCCTGGTGAATACAAGCCCGTAGATTTATCAGACATTACCTTTAATAAAATTGAGTATTCGGCTGTTACAGGAGAAGATAATTCAAAAGAAAATCAAGTATCAAATGCCGCTAACCAAGATGTGAAGCTTGTAAATTTCAATCCCAATGAGCTGGACGTTTCTGGTTGGGTTGATATCGGTTTTTCTGAAAAGCAGGCCAAAAGTATAGTTAGCTACAAGGTAAATTATGGTGATTTCAAAAATCCTGAAGATATTCGAAAATTGTATGTTGTCAGTGAAGAAAAATTTTTGGAAATTGAGCCATTTCTCGTATTTGATTATCATCTTGATTCTGATGTTGACATAAAAACCGAATCTGAGTTAATTGAGATAAACACCGCATCTAAAGAAAGCTTAGAATCGATAAATGGAATTGGTCCTGTGTTTTCAGATAGAATTATTAAATACCGTGGTTTATTAGGAGGTTTTCATAATAGTGATCAATTCAATGAAATTTATGGTTTGAAAGACGAATCATTAAATGCACTTATTGATAATGTATCAATCGATAAATCCAAACTGTCAAGGATAAATATAAATCAAGCTTCAAAAGCTGAATTAAAAAAACATCCTTATTTAAATAAATGGGAAATCATTAGTGCAATTCTATCAAAACGAGATAAAGAACAGATCGAAAATTTAGAGTTTTTGCTTGAAAATCAAGCTGCCTCTCAAGAAGAGATCAATAAAATTGAACCTTATATTAGCTATTAATGAGTTTAGAACAAAAAATTAAATCTGCGGTGCGAGATGTGCCAGATTTTCCTAAAGAAGGAATCGTTTTTAAAGACATCACGACTATTTTCAAAGATCCAGAGCTATGTAAAGAAATTCATCTTGATATCGTTGATAGAATTAAGGATTTGAAAATTGATGCAATTGCTGGAATAGAAAGTCGTGGTTTTTTGTTAGGACCAGCGATTGCTATGACTTTGGGCGTGCCATTCATCTTAATTAGAAAAAAAGGAAAATTACCTTATCACACCGTAAATCATAAATATGATTTGGAATATGGAACGGCGGAGATCGAAATGCATAAAGACGCAGTATCGCCAGGCATGAATGTTTTTATTCATGACGATTTGCTGGCTACTGGCGGCTCAGCATCAGCCGCTGCAGAACTAATTTTAAAAGAAGGAGGCAAAATTGCTGGATTCAATTTTTTAATCGAATTGGGCTTTTTAGAGGGGCATAAAATCTTATCAGAATACTCAGAAAATATTAGTACTTTAGTGGCCTATTAAAATTAGCTACTGAATAATTTTAGGATGAATTGCCCGAAACGGTTAATTAATCCCGGTTTTATTTTTTGAATTCGCTACTGAAATTACAAATTGAAATGGAAATTGTAGAAAACGAAAATCAATTAATGATTAAGCAAATGGTTCGTGATTTTGCTGAAAAAGAAATCCGACCTAAAATGATGGAGTGGGATGAATCGCAAGAATTCCCCGTGCCTTTGTTTAAAAAATTAGGAGAACTAGGATTGATGGGAGTACTTGTTCCAGAAGAATATGGAGGAAGTGGTTTCGGCTATAATGAATACATCACGGTCATTACTGAAATTGCACAGGTATGTGGGTCAATTGGATTGTCAGTAGCTGCTCATAATTCTTTGTGTACAGGTCATATTTTATATCATGGGTCTGAGGAGCAAAAAAGAAAATACTTGCCAAAATTAGCTACAGCTGAGTTTATTGGTGCTTGGGGTCTTACAGAAACCGGAACGGGTTCTGATGCAGGAGGGATGGCAACAACTGCTGTGAAAGATGGAGATTATTATGTGTTGAATGGTTCTAAAAACTTTATTACACATGCCATTTCAGGTGATGTAGCTGTTGTAATTGTAAGAACAGGTGAAAAAGGAGATTCTCACGGAATGTCTGCTTTTATTATTGAAAAAGGAACGCCAGGTTTTTCATCAGGAAAAAAAGAAAATAAATTAGGAATGAGAGCTTCTGAAACAGCGGAGCTTATTTTTGATAATTGTAGAGTTCACAAAGATCAACTCATTGGAGAAGAGGGTCAAGGCTTTATTCAAGCCATGAAAGTATTGGACGGAGGAAGAATTTCTATTGGAGCTTTAGCTCTAGGTATCGCAACAGGTGCGTACAAGGCAGCAGTGAAGTACGCAAAAGAAAGAGAGCAATTTGGTCAACCAATTGCTCGATTCCAAGGAATAGCCTTTAAACTTGCTGATATGGCAACAAAGGTAAAAGCTGCAGAGCTTTTATTGTTACAGGCTGCTGCTATGAAGAATAGAGGCGAAAAAATGACCAAAGAATCTGCCATGGCAAAATATTATGCTTCTGAAATTTCAGTTGAAGTATCTACGGATTGCGTTCAAATATTTGGAGGATATGGATACACCAAGGATTTTCCAGCAGAGAAATTCTATAGAGATTCTAAGCTGTGTACTATTGGTGAAGGCACATCAGAAATCCAAAAATTGGTAATTTCTAGAGAATTATTTAGATAAGATTGTGATAATAATAAAATTGGATTATCTTTGCCATCCAATTTTGAATAGAAATAAATAAAGATATGTTAATAATTCCATTGAAAGAAGGCGAAAACATTGAGAGAGCGCTTAAGAGATATAAGAAGAAGTTTGAAAGAACTGGAGTCTTAAGAGAATTGAGAGATAGACAACAATTTACTAAGCCATCTGTAACTAACAGACAAATGAAGCTTAAAGCGGCTTACAAACAAAGATTGCAACAAGCTGAGATGTAATTAAAACATTTCTACTAAAAATACGTAAAGGAATATAGGAAACTATATTCCTTTTTTTATGCCATATACCAAGCAGTTCGAACATTATCTATTGCATGAGAAGCGATTCTCTGTTCACACTGTGGTGGCTTATATGAAAGATTTAGATCAATTTAAAGAAATCATTTGCATACAAAACGAAAATGAATTACTTGATCTAAAGCATAGAGATTTGAGGTCCTATCTCGTGGCTTTAGTCGAATCGGGATTGGAAAACTCTTCAGTCAACAGGAAATTATCTTCCGTGAAAACCTTCTTTAAATATTTGAGGCAACAGGGTTTGATAGAGGTAAATCCTGCACAGAAGGTCAAGAGTTTAAAGCAAAAAAAAGTACTCCCACAATTTGTTCCTGAAACTCAGTTATGGACAAGTGAAATGTTTCAAGAGGAAGAATCAGACTTTGACAGGCTGCAAATTGAACTAATCATGGAGTTGTTCTATCAAACCGGCATAAGATTAAGTGAGCTAATAAATTTGAAGGTGAAAGATGTATCTAGCACGCAAATAAAAGTCTTAGGTAAAAGGAATAAAGAAAGAATCATTCCTATTGCAAATAAATTAAATAATTTAATTAGTCAATTTGGTCAAATTAAAACCGATTTAGGTCTTATTTCTGACTTGTTAATAGTTACAAATTCCAACAAGAAACTGTCTCCAAAATTTGTTTATAACAAGGTGAATTATTATCTTGGAAAGGCTACGAATTTAAGTAAAAAGAGTCCACATGTGCTCAGGCATACCTTTGCAACGCACATGTTAAATAACGGAGCGTCACTAGAGTCAATTAAAAAGCTGCTAGGACACACGGATTTATCGGCCACTCAAATTTATACCCACAATTCGTTTAAGCAAATTAAATCAATTTATAAACAAACGCATCCACGTGGTGCGTCTTGAGTCCTCAAAAGACCAAGATAAAACGAAGGAGGAAATTATGGATTTAAATGTTCATGCGGTGCATTTCAACGCCGACAGAAAATTGGTTGATTTTATTAATGGCAAAGTAGAAAAGTTGGAGCTTTTTTTCGACAACATAATTGCCGGTGAAGTTTTTCTTAAGGTTGATAAGTCATCTAATCAAGAAAATAAAGTAGCAGAGATTAAAATTTCGATTCCAGGAAAAGAATTATTTGCAAAGAAAAAATGTAAAAGTTTTGAAGAAGCAGCTGATTTAGCATGTGAAGCTCTAAGGCGACAGGTTAAAAAGCACAAATCAAAGCAACTATAAAAGAATAATCTTTAAATTTATCCCTTCACGTTGATTCGTGAGGGGATTTTTTTTGTGATAAACGCAGAAATAATCATTGCCCGGTGAAATTAGATTATTGAATTCAAAAGTTTGGCCCCAATTTTGAATCACGTAAAACAGTATAAAAAATAAATTATGAAAAAATTAATTGGATTATTATCGCTATTACTAATTTTTGGTTCAGCGTCTCATGCGCAAACCAAAATTGGTGGAATTGTTATGCCGAACGTAATGAAAGTTGGCGATCAGTACCTTAAAATGAATGGTGGAGGAATTAGAGAAAAAATGTGGATTGACCTTTATGTGGGTGTATTGTATTTAGAAAACAAGACCTCTGACGCTGAAAAAATCATGAACGCTGACGAAGCTATGGGTGTTAAATTGAGAATTATTTCTGGAATGGTAAGTAATTCAAAATTAGAAGACGCGGTTAGAGAAGGAATGGAAAAATCAACAGGTGGAAATATGGCGCCTATTCAAGATCGACTTGAAACCTTGATATCAAAAGGGTTTAGTGCTGATGTCGTGGATGGAGATATTTTTGACCTAGTATATGAGCCAGGAAAGGGAACAAGCCTAATTAAAAACAGTAAAACGCTAGTAACTGTTCCAGGCTTAGACTTTAAAAAAGCACTTTTTGGTGTTTGGTTGTGTGATGATCCGGCAGATGAAAACCTGAAAAAGAAGATGTTAGGAAAGTAATTAAAATAAGCTAAAAAAATATCGAAATATTTTTTTGTCACTATAAATTAGTTTCATATATTTGCACTCCCGTTTTGAAAAAAGCGGGAGTTTTTTAGTTCTTTTAATAGGAGATATTGCCTCTGTAGCTCAGCTGGCTAGAGCAGCTGATTTGTAATCAGCAGGTCGTGGGTTCGAGTCCCTCCAGAGGCTCCATTTTATAGTATTATTGGGGAGATACCAAAGCGGCCAACTGGGGCAGACTGTAACTCTGCTGACTTATGTCTTCGTAGGTTCGAATCCTGCTCTCCCCACAATACTGATAATATTTAAGCGGGAGTAGCTCAGTTGGTAGAGCGTCAGCCTTCCAAGCTGAGGGTCGCGAGTTCGAGTCTCGTCTCCCGCTCAAAATGAGATGGAGATGTGACGAGAAGTTTATGCCGAGCGTAGTCGAGGTGAGTCTCGTCTCCCGCTCAATAAAAAAATGGTCAAACGAGACTGTTTAAAATAAAAGAACTAGTGCCGGTGTAGCTCAGGGGTAGAGCGTTTCCTTGGTAAGGAAGAGGTCACGGGTTCAATTCCCGTCATTGGCTCGAAAGGGTAAGTGATTGGATGTTGAGCTGATAACCCTGATGCAGAGAGATAGCGTCATTAGTGATTTTAGTGATTTAATGAGGAGAGGGTTGTGTTGAAGAAAATCACTGAAAAATGAGTAATTGCGAGATAGTTTGAAAACGTTCAAATGAAGTCAATCGCTCAACGGGATAAGTACACACTTTTTTAAGGTGTGTATTATAGGTTTGTATAATTTGATAAATAAATAATAAATAAACAATTGTAGATTATGGCTAAGGAAAATTTTGATCGTTCCAAACCACACGTTAATATTGGGACAATTGGACACGTTGATCACGGGAAGACTACTTTAACTGCTGCTATTACTGTTGTATTAGGTAAAGCAGGTGGTGCTGAAGTAAGAGATTTCGATACAATCGACAACGCTCCAGAAGAAAAAGAAAGAGGTATTACTATTAATACTTCACACGTTGAATACGAAACAGCTAACAGACACTACGCTCACGTAGATTGTCCTGGTCACGCCGATTATGTAAAAAACATGGTAACTGGTGCAGCTCAAATGGACGGTGCTATCTTAGTAGTTGCTGCTACTGATGGACCAATGCCTCAAACTAGAGAGCACATCCTATTAGGAAGACAAGTTGGTGTACCTAGAATGGTAGTTTTCATGAACAAAGTAGACATGGTTGATGACGAAGAGTTATTAGAGCTTGTTGAAATGGAAATCAGAGATCTATTATCTTTCTACGAGTATGACGGAGATAATACTCCAGTAATCGCTGGATCTGCATTAGGTGGATTAAACGGTGAGCCAAAATGGGAAGAGTCTATCAACGAGCTTATGGCTAAAGTTGATGAGTGGATTGAATTACCAACTAGAGAAGTTGATAAAGATTTCTTAATGCCTGTTGAGGATGTATTCTCAATTACTGGTCGTGGAACTGTTGCTACAGGAAAAATCGAAACTGGTGTAATTAACTCTGGTGAAGAGGTTGACATTATCGGAATGGGTGATGAAAAATTAGCTTCTACTGTAACTGGTGTTGAGATGTTCAGAAAGATTTTGGATAGAGGTGAAGCTGGTGATAACGTAGGTCTTTTATTAAGAGGTATCGAGAAATCTGATATCAGAAGAGGTATGGTAATCGCTAAGCCTGGTTCAATTAAGCCACACGCTAAATTCCAAGCAGAAGTATATATCTTGAAAAAAGAAGAAGGTGGACGTCACACTCCATTCCATAACAACTACAGACCACAGTTCTATTTA
>JAUHXX010000046.1 GCA_030426825.1 Bacteroidia bacterium
CATGTCACCAATCCTTTATCGCCATGTTGACTAACTAAATCCAATGCGTTTTTAAATCCTTCGTCCAAGAATCCTCTTTCTCTCATCCAATCATCATTGAACATTTTACCTACATATCTTGAACCATGATCATGGAACAACACAACCACAACATCACCTTCTTTGAATTTATCTTTCATTTGTAAGATTCCGGCAATGGCTGCACCAGCAGAATTTCCAACAAAAATCCCTTCTTCTCTAGCTAATCTTCTTGTATATACGGCAGCATCTTTATCGGTTACCTTTTCAAAATGATCAATCACAGAAAAGTCAACATTTTTAGGAAGGATATCTTCTCCAATACCTTCGGTGATATATGGATAAATTTCATTTTCATCAAAAACGCCTGTTTCGTGATACTTTTTGAACACTGAACCATAGGTGTCAATTCCTAAGTTCTGAACGTTTGGATTTTGCTCTTTTAAATATTTACCGACTCCAGAGATAGTTCCTCCTGTTCCAACACCGACTACGAAATGCGTAATCTCCCCCTCAGTTTGCTCCCAAATTTCAGGTCCTGTTTGCTCGTAATGCGCAATCGCATTTGATGGATTATCATATTGATTGACATACCAAGAATTAGGAGTTTCCTCGGCTAATCTTTTAGATACTGAGTAATATGATCTTGGATCTTCTGGTTCTACATTCGTTGGACAAACAACTACCTCTGCTCCAACGGCTCTGAGGATATCCATCTTTTCTTTACTTTGTTTATCACTCAATACGCAAATTAACTTATATCCATAAGCAATACAAGCTAAGGCCAGCCCCATACCAGTATTCCCTGAAGTTCCTTCAATTACGGTTCCTCCTTTTTTAATTAAACCTTGTGCCTCAGCATCCTGAATCATTTTTAGTGCCATTCTATCCTTAACAGAGTTACCTGGATTGGTTGTTTCAACTTTAGCTAAAACAGTGGCTTTAATATCTTTCGTTAAGTGGTTTAACTTAATTAAAGGCGTATTTCCGATTGTCTCAAGGACGTTATTGAAGTATTTCATAAGAAAATTTTATTCGACAGCAAAGGTAACAATTCAGATTGGCTGATAAACTATTGAGCATAAAAAAACCCTGACATCTCGACAGAGAGTCAGGGTTTATTTATTTCTTATTCTATTTACTAGAAGTAGAAGTGGAAGTACAATTGAGAATTGAAGTTGTCAATTCCAGATTGGATATTCCATCCACCTAAGCTAGTTTCGTCTTTATAAGTAACAATACCACCGGCACCGTTATCATAGAAAGGATCGAACTTTTCATAGGTTCTTTTATCTTTTCCAGTTTTACTGAACATTAAGTTGAATCCGAACTCAGTTCCGATACAAATCTTAGGTGCAATAAAGTACTCAACTCCAGCAAAAGCTCTTGCTCCTACTCCGAATGTCGCACCGTTTCTGATTTCAATTGTTCTACCATGCTGTGCATTGTAAGCAGGCATAAACGCGTGATCAGTTGGTGTGATATTATCAAAAGCTAAGTCATTACCATAAGTATAATGGCTATGGCTATTCACCCATGACAACATAACCTCAGCACCATAAACACCTCTCAAACGAGTTTTACCTCTTCTCCACTCTAATCCAGCAGAAACGTAAGTTGTTGAGTTGTTTGTTCTGATTTTATCAGTAACTAATGAATCTGGATCATTTGCTCTATCATCATAAACTTCGTAAGAATTGGTGAAATCTCCACCTGAATTAAAGAAGCTTACTCTCATAGCTTGATTATCAGACATCATGTATTTACCGTAAATACTGATACTTGGTGCAAACAAAGGGTTTGACAAGTAAGTATTACCGATATTGTTGTTTGTGTTATTGTTGAATAAATTTCCAACAAAACCTGTTAACGTACCAACATTTGTTCCTAGTCCAATAGCGTACTCGCCTGAAACTGGCATAATGTCAACACCTTTTTTATTTTGAATTTGCTCGTTAGATTGAGCTGATGCCGCAACACCAAACCCAACTGCCAATGCAATTGTTAAAATCTTTTTCATCTTAAAAAATCGTTTTAATTAATACTTAATTTATATCGTATTATCTAACGACTAGTAAGGTGTGAATCCTAAAGAAACATTGTTAATGATAATATCTCCAGCATTGATACAGTTGTACTCAGCATAGATACCACCCATTGAGTAGATACCAGTTACTGTTGAATCAGCTGTTCCAGCGCTATTATCTTGTGTTCTTGTTCCTTCGAAATCTAAGATTCCATAATCAACACATACAGCACCTCCACTTAAACCTTCAGTGGCAATAGTGATTGTATACGTACCATTTGATAAATCGATATCAACAGAAGTCACAGCTTCATTAGTGACACCAAATGGTCCATTTCCATTGTTATAAATCCAGTGCATTTGTTGTTGACCTAAACCAGAAGCAGTGTTTAATACTTGATCTCCAGTTGGAACAGCAGGTGCTTGCCAGAAAGTATTGTCATAAACAACATTGATATTTCCTTTAATCCAAGCTTCACCACCTGTAGATCCAGTTCCTGTTGATTCAGTTACAGTTGCCTCATCTTTTGTAGAAATAGCTGCACCAGCGTAAATATTCTTAGTGATATTACCTCTTGTTACTTTCACATCTTGACTTCCACTAGCAGTTGTTCTTGTAGTGTATAAATCTTCGAATTGGATTGTAATGTTGTAACCATCTTCTGTTGCTGGAATAGTAAGGGTATAATCTCCATTTGCATCAGTTACAGCAGTATAAACTCTTTTGTCGTAAGTATAAGCTGGGTCTGGTTGTTGGTCCCAAGACATAGTGTTTACTTCAACTTTTACAGTCATACCTTCAACTCCTTCAACGTCATTGTCAGTCTGATCCATGTCAGCCCAAACATTACCACTGATGGTAGCATCTCTAAGCTCGCTAGAAACGGGCTCATCTTTTTTACATGACGTCATTGCAATTGCAGCGATCGCCAAAATTGAAAACATTTTTCTTTTCATAATAGTGTTTATTAATTTTCGACAAATATAAAGCTCTAGGTAAAACAAACAAGTCTTTTTTTAAATCAGTTTTCCCTAAAGCATGGTTAATAATCACTCCCTATAACGAGAGTCTTTTAAAAAAGGTTTGGTTGTAAACTATAAAATTAGTCGACTATGAGTTTTTTAAACCTCACTCGCTTCGGTGTTGTATCACCTAAACGCTTCATTTTATTTTCTTCATATTCAGAGAAAGTTCCTTCAAACCAGTACACTTGCGACTCATTTTCAAAGGCCAAAATATGTGTGCAAATTCTATCCAAGAACCATCTATCGTGCGAGATTACAACCACACAACCCGCAAAATTCTCTATACCTTCTTCTAAAGCACGTATCGTATTTACATCCAAGTCATTCGTTGGCTCATCCAATAACAATACATTCGCCTCCGTTTTCAAAGTCATGGCTAAGTGCAGTCTATTTCTTTCTCCTCCAGATAAAACACCGACTTTTTTATTTTGATCGGATCCGTTAAAATTGAACCGACTAAGATAAGCTCTCGAGTTAATTTTCTGATTACCTACTTCAATATATTCTGTTCCACCTGTAACTACTTCGAAAATTGTTTTTTCGGGATCCATCTCTTTATGGTCTTGATCTACATAGCCAATTTCCACAGTTTCTCCAACTTTAAAATCTCCTTTATCAGGTTGAATTTCATTCATGATCATTTTAAAGATGGTTGTTTTACCAGCTCCATTTGGTCCAATAATCCCTACAATTCCGTTAGGAGGTAATGAAAAATTCAAATCATCATACAGTAACTTTTGATCAAAGGCCTTTGCCACATTCACTGCATCTATCACATTAGTTCCTAGTCTTGGCCCATTAGGAATTGGCAGTTCTAAAGTTTCTTCTTTAGCTGCTGATTCTTCAGCCATCAGTTTATCATAATTATTTAAACGCGCCTTATTTTTTGCATGACGCCCTTTAGGGTTCAATCGCACCCACTCTAACTCACGCTCCAATACTTTTCTTCTCTTGCTCGCCTGCTTTTCTTCTTGCTGCATGCGTGTGGTTTTCTGATCTAACCATGAAGAGTAGTTTCCTTTCCAAGGAATCCCCTCTCCTCTATCAAGCTCTAATATCCAACCCGCCACATTATCTAAGAAATAACGGTCGTGTGTGATTGCAATCACGGTACCCGGATAATGCTGCAAATACTGCTCTAACCATAAAACAGATTCGGCATCAAGGTGGTTAGTAGGCTCATCCAACAATAAAATATCAGGATTTTGCAATAACAATCTGCACAAGGCTACTCTTCTTTTTTCACCACCAGATAAGGTCTCAATTTTTTGATCTTCAGGCGGACAACGAAGTGCATCCATTGCTCGCTCTAATTTAGAATCAAGATCCCAGGCATCCAATTGATCAATTTTCTCTTGCACTTCCCCTTGACGCTCAATCAATTTGTTCATTTTATCTGGATCGTTCATAACCGCCTCATCCATAAAGCCGTTATTGATTTCCTCATACTCTTTTAACAAATCTACTGTTGCCTGTACCCCTTCTTGAACAATTTCTTTTACAGTTTTATCACCATCTAATACTGGTTCTTGCGCTAAATACCCTACAGAATGTTCTTTTGAAAAAACAACATCTCCTTGGTAGGCAGCATCTAATCCTGCAATTATTTTTAATACAGTGGACTTACCCGAACCATTCATCCCAATGATGCCGATTTTTGCACCATAGAAAAAGGATAGGTATATATTTTTAATAATTGGTTTTCCTTGAGGAGTTGATTTGGAAACTCCTACCATTGAAAAAATTATCTTTTTATCGTCTGACATATTTTGATTTTAAGGCATTAAAAAGGCCTGCTTCTCTTAAGAAACAGGCCAATAAATATAATTCTTTTATTTAGATTTCAGAGAATGAATTGATCATTTTCTCCATGTCTTTTTTGAATCGAGACTTTTGATCCTTCAAGGTCCAAGATAACACCTGATAATAGGCGTTTTCTCCTTCAAAAACTCCCATTAGATAGTAAATTTCTACAACTCCGGCTTCACCAACATCAATTCCACCTTGTAATTCTGTTATAACAGCCTGCATACCATTGATCTCAGTTGCCTCAGCATCTGGAGTTAAAATCTCATGCGATACCAATCCGTCTGTCATTCCTTCAACACATACATCATTATAAGATGCTAAATCAAATTCAAAATCGAATTCGTAGGCCTCAATTTCTTCATAAGTTTCAGGTATCACAATAACATAATTTTCATAAACTTGATCCCCTGATCTTTCCACGGAACCAAACTTGATTGATGCCAATGGATTTAATTCATCCATTTCTTCCATTGAATTTGGAATATGCATTTGACAAAATTCCATGTCGGTTTGAATTTCCCATCCTGAATCTACTTCGTCTAAGTCCAATAAATCCATTAAATCTTCAGTTGCGTTTTCTGCCGTTTCTTCTGCCGATTCACTTTCTCCACAAGAGAGCATTACAACTACTAAAAATGAGGCTACTGCCAATTGATATATTTTCATTTTAATTTTTTTTGCTAAGCTAATCATTTCTTAAAAGCTAATTGTAGATCACAACTATTATCTCATGTTTTAGTTTTTATTATCGATATAATAATTTAGGGCTTCGAATGAGTTCAAATAATCGTTATTTTCGCACTTGTTATGAATATTGCCTTGTTTGGATACGGTAAAATGGGAAAGGTTATTGAAAAGATAGCTGAACAAAGGGGACACCAAATTGTCGCTCGTGTGAATCGTGAACATCCCAAAGAATCCTTCGACCTCAACAATGTGGATGCGGTTATTGAATTCTCTATTCCAGAAAAGGCGAAAGAAAACATCACTTTTTGTCTTGAAAATAATCTACCCATAATTATCGGAACCACTGGTTGGTATGATCATTTGACGGAACTCACAGAAGTAGCAACTAGAAAAAATGGCGCTTTTTTGCATTCAACTAATTTCAGTTTGGGCGTCAACGTATTTTTTGAATTGAATAGACAATTGGCTAAAATCATGAATCAGTTTAATGATTATGACGCCTCGGTAGTTGAGATTCATCATACTGAAAAATTGGATGCACCAAGTGGAACTGGCATCACTTTGTGTGAAGGTTTGATCGCAAATCATGACAGCTATAACACATGGCAAAATGTTAAAAAAACTGAAATAAGAGACCATCAAACACTATCAATTGAAAGCCTTCGTTTACCAGACGTTCCTGGAACGCATGAAGTAAAATACGAATCTTCAATTGACACGATAGAAATTAAACACACTGCTCATAACCGAGAAGGATTTGGTTTAGGCAGTGTTATTGCCGCAGAGTGGATTGCCGGAAAACAAGGCGTATTCACCATGCAAGACGTTTTAAAATTTTAATATGGAATATTTAGGATTAATCATAGGGTATTTAATTATTTGGCTAACACCAGTTATTGGAATGTGGCACAAACGTTTCCCTGATCTAGACAAAAAGTCTTCAGATGTATTCATCCCGTTCTACAATTACTTTCAGCTATTAAAAGCATGTAAGCTCCCATGGTACTGGGTGATTTTTCTATTATTCCCGGGTGCACAATTTATCATGTGGGCCTCTTTAAACGTCACATACATCAGAAAATTCGGTGAATTTGGCATAAAAGAAACCATTTTAGGAATACTATTTCCTTTTCCTGTATTTTATAAAATCGCTAAGAAGCCTGAAGAATTCAAAGTTGCGGAACCAACTAACTGGGATGTCGCTAAACAAGTAGACGCACGAACACCTAGTGACCACGTTGCTTTGTTTTTCGCCCTTCCAGTCATTGGACATGTCATTGCTGTACCAATGTCTATGTTAGGATTTAAGAGGAAACCAGGCAAGAAATCGATTTTTAAAGAATGGGGGGACGCCATCATCTTTGCCATTATTGCCGCATCTGTTATCAGAACTTACGTTTTTGAACCTTTTAAAATTCCGACAGGTTCAATGGAGAAAACCTTATTAGTTGGTGATCAACTATTCGTTGATAAACTGACCTATGGAGCAAGGTTGCCAATGACTCCATTTTCGTACCCGATTGTGCACAACAGTTTTGCACCACTTATTAATATCAAATCATATATCGGTTTACAAAAAATCCCATACACGCGTTTGCCGGGCTTCAGAAATGTGAACAGAAATGATGTAGTCGTATTTAACTTTCCTGCTGGGGACACTGCTTTAAATGACCCGCGCATGCCTAACGGTTTAATTGGACACAACTATTATGGGATACTTCGAGATGAAGCTTATCATATAGCTTATTCAGAAGGCAAGGGACTTGATTTTTTCGAAGGCAATTACAATTACTACTTAGATAAGGCCCGAGCAAACTTTGATAAAGGAAAGGTGTATTCTGCAATGGTTGATGAAGAGGATCAAAAAAGAGGATACACAGCCATTTCAGGCGTATTGACTCGTCCTGTGGATAAAAAAGAGAATTATATCAAAAGGTGCGTGGCCATTCCTGGAGATGAAATTGAAATAAAGGATAAAGAGCTTTATGTAAATGGAGAACTCGCATGGAAAGCAGAGTATATGCAATATAGTTACGTGCTAAGTGGCTACTACAACCCTAATGCATTCGGACAAGGTTGGACTTTGGAGCAAGACGCCTTTTTCAAAGGAGCCTTTAAAGCCTCTGTATATGAATTGGGCTACAATGACTCTGCTTATGTTTCTATACCTATGAACCAAAAAACATACAATGAGGTAAAAGCGAAATACCCGAACTTACAAACTAACATCAAAAAGAAAGGGTATTATAGAAAAGCATTGGAAAGTGGTACAACCAGAAGCTATTGCCCAATATTCCCTAACGATCCTCAATACAATTGGACAGAAGATAATTTTGGTCCATTACGCATTCCAAAAGCTGGAGATGTTCTTGAATTAAATGCGAAAACGATTCCGCTTTACAGAAGATTGATTCATGCTTACGAAGGTCATACTTTAGAAGAGAAGGCTGAAGGCATCTATATTGACGGTAAAAAGACGGATAAATATGTAGTTGAATCGAACTATTATTGGATGATGGGTGATAACAGAAATGGATCGGCAGATTCAAGATTCTGGGGATTTGTTCCTGAAGACCATGTGGTTGGTCATGCAGCCTTTACTTGGTTATCTGTAGATCAAGAAAAAGGAATGTTTGGAGGAGGAATGAGATGGAGTAGAATGTTCAATTCTATTAAATAACCATTTCTGACAGTTTTACCAACAACTTATTTTGGGAACGTAGAGTTTTACAAAATCCTCTACTCAAGTGATTTGGTATTCATAGATGAAAATGAACTCTACCAAAAACAGACGTACAGAAATCGCACAACCATTTTAACGGCTAATGGAATTCAGAATTTAAGTGTTCCAGTAATTCGCCCTCAGGGTAAAAATTCATTAGTGCATGAAATTGAAATCAGCTATGCTGAAAATTGGGTAAAAGACCATATCAAAGCTATTGAAAGTGCATATCGAAACAGCCCCTATTACCAGTATTACTCTGATCAATTGATTGGAATTTTGAAGCAAGGTCATGCTAAGCTTTCAGAATTAAATTGGGATTTAATTCAATTTTTTATTCAAAAAATTGGCTTGGCTGTTGAGCTCCAAAAAAGCGTGGAAAGCCCAAATTTCTCAGAACATGACTACCGAAAAACACTACACCCAAAAGTGGAAACAGGCTTTAAAAGCTATCATTACATTCAAACTTTTGAAGAACGACATGGCTTTCATCCTAACCCAAGCATCTTAGACCTCCTGTTTAACGAAGGTCCGAATAGCATCAGCATTCTCCAAGAAACGAAACTCCCTAGTCTTCTTTGAAGTTTTGTCGGTTCGGTGTATATGGTATTCCAGCCGCATTCAACTTTTCTTCTAAGGCATACACCATTGCTTGCAACGATTTCACTTTCGCATCAATTTCAGTATACTCCTCTTTCGAAATAGCGAACTGCTCTTTTTGAGTATTGGTCGGATCAGAAGTTGAATACCATGATTGGTATACAATGGTTTCTAACTTACCAGCTGCACCATCAACAGTTTCAATGTCACGTTTTGATTTATGCCAATCTCCCCATAACAGGATATTAATATCATGGATGTTCGTTTTCATCAAATTCACTTGAGTCATCCAATCTAATTCTGCCCCTGGATACTGCTGAATTGCTGCCTCAAAATAACCCACTTTCTCTTCATTTGCATTTACAATTTTAGCCATCCCTCTGAATTTTCTGCGCAGTTCTGCTAATTCATTTTTAAAAGCAATGTTAGCAGCCGTTTGTCTCGCAATTGTAGAATTTTCTAAAGCCTTCACTTTAAAAGGAACCGGCTCTACTAATTTAGCGAAAACGCCTTCTACGTTTTCGTAAAGTTCAACTGCAAAGTCTCCAGGCACCACCAATGGTCCTTCATCTGGATAAGAGTATCTCCCCACTTTTCCTTTATTAATTTTTATTGGATTCGTTGAAGGGTGACGCAAATTCCAAGTAACTCTGTGCACTCCTTGACTGTGCCCAGTCTTCATTTTTCTGATCTCATTTCCTTCTGCATCTTTAATTACAAACAGTAAATAAGCATCTTCTTCTAAATCTTCTTTTTTCAAATCTTCATTTGAAGGATAGGTAATCTCCCCTCCTTCTTTTTGAATCTCTGCTTCATTTTTTCTTCTTTGAGATTTAAATGATGTCGGACTTTCTTTGATGTAATAAGTGAACGTAGCCCCATACTCAGGATTATCAGCTGTGTAATGTTGAGCACCTTGGGTATTACCATGTGGAGTTGACTCAATAAACTGAAGCGCCGTTTTAATAGGATAAATTGTCGCTTTATTATTTAAGGCCTCTTCGCTAATTGCTCTTAAAGGGGAATAATCATCAAGAATATAGAAACTACGCCCAAATGTTCCTAAAACGAGGTCATTTTCTCTTTCCTGAATGGCAATATCCCTAACCGCAACAGTTGGTAAACCTGCCGATAACTGAACCCAATTTTTCCCACCGTTAATGGTAAAAAATACGCCAAACTCCGTTCCAGCGAACAATAAATTCGGATTCACATGATCTTCGGCTATTGCATAAACAGAACCTCTTTCTGGTAAATCACCTGCAATTGACACCCAAGAGTCACCTGAATTGGTTGATTTCAATAAATACGGCTTAAAATCTCCTTTTTTGTGATTATTGAAGGCTGCATAAACTGTACCCTCATCATGTTTTGAAGTCAACAACATATTAACATATGTCATTGATGGCACACCAGGGAATGATTCTTTCTTCGTCCAGTTAGCACCTCCATCTTTTGTGATATGAATCAAACCATCATCAGTACCAGCATACAATAACTTTTCATTTTTACTTGATTCATCCAAGGCCACAATATTTCCAAACATGGTGGTTGATTTATGTTTCATTGCCACATCTGGAGATTGAATTTTGCCCATCACCTTCATTTGATTACGATCTAATTGTCTGGATAAATCTGGAGATATTGTTTGCCAAGTATTTCCCTGGTCATCACTTTTAAACACTTTGTTCGCTGCAAAATAAATACGCTTGTTGTTGTGTTTTGAAATAACCAAAGGCGCGTCCCAGTTCCAACGATACGCAGGCTCACCTTTTCCTGGCATGGGTTGAATCCCGATTTTTTCACCTGATTTTTTATCATAACGAACTAACCAACCATACTGCGCTTGCGCATAAACGATATTTGGATCTTTAGGGTCTATTTGTGATTCAAAACCATCTCCCCCATTGGTAATGAACCAATCTTCATTACTGATACCCGTTTTCTTAATTACACGTGAAGGCCCTCCAATGGAGTTGTTATCTTGCGTTCCACCGTAAACGTTGTAGAAAGGATAGTCATTATCTACCGCTACTTTATAAAATTGGGTAATTGGTAAGTTTTGTTTGTAGTGCCAGTTTTCTGCATGATCCCAAGTCTCGTAAACACCTCCATCACATCCAACGATAAAATGATTCGTATTGTTTGGATTAATCCAGATGGCGTGGTTATCCACGTGCTTTTTAGATTCACCAGTCATTTGAAATGTTTTTCCACCGTCTTCAGTATGATTTAACCAAGTGTTCATTGAAAATACTTTGTTCTTATCTAAAGGATCACAAAACAATTCTAAGTAATAGTTCCCTGGAGATCCCGGAAGATAATCACTCATTTTGGTGAAGTTTTCACCTTGATTAGTTGAGCGATAAACACCTTGTTGTTCTTTTTCAGCCTCACAAATAACATACACGTAATTGTGATCTGCCGGTGAAATCGAAATGGCCAATCTTCCCATGTTTGAAGAAGGAAGACCATTGGTAATTTCAGTCCAAGTTTTTCCACCGTCTACACTTTTATGCAGTCCAGAACCTGGTCCGCTACTCACATAAGTAAATACGTGCCTTCTTCTTTGATGAGCACAGGCAAAAATGACATCCGGATTAGTTGGATCCATTTCTATATCTGAAATCCCCGTGTGTTCATCAATAGAAAGTACTTTCTCCCAATTCTCTCCTCCATCTGTAGTTTTATATAGTCCTCTATCTCCACCTGCTGACCAAAGCGGTCCGTAAGCGGCAACGAAAACGATATCTGAATTTGTTGGATGTACAATGATTTTTCCAATGTGCTCCGAGTTTTTTAAACCCATATTTTTCCATGACTTTCCGCCATCTAATGATTTATAAACACCATCACCATATCCAACAGATCGTTGATTATGATTTTCTCCAGATCCTACCCAAATGGTATTCGTATTGCTCGGATCAATTGTCACACAAGCAATAGAATTTGATCCTTCACCATCAAAAATTGGTTCGTAAGTATTTCCATGATTTGAAGTTTTCCAAACCCCTCCTGATGCAACCGCCAAATAATATTCATCTGGATTATTCGGGTTGACAGCTATATCAGCAATTCTACCTGCGGTTAAGGCAGGACCGATACAACGAAAACTCAATCCAGAAACAAGAGAAGAATTAATTTTTGAATTGGACTCTTCATCTTTATTCTTTTGGGCGAACAATGACGTTGAAAGTAAGAATACAGTTAAGGTGGACAGGATGGATAATTTCATGATAAATAATTTGAAGCCTAAATTAATAAGAATTCGCTGCGGTTTAGCATCAAAAGTATGAAAGCCACATTTTCTGGTCAAAAGGTTTAATTTTGATAAATCAATGGAATTTCACATTCGAAAAATAGAGCGAAAAGATAATGCAGCATTAGCTCGGATCATCAGAGCATCTCTTGAAGATTTAGGCTATGCCATTCCAGGAACGGTATATACTGATGAAGCCACCGACCATCTGTATGATGGCTTTCAAGGTGAAAAATCAGTCTATTACGTGGCAGAATCAAAAGGGATACTGTTAGGGGGATCGGGAATTGGCCCCATCCCGAATCAAGATGAGAACTATTGTGAATTAATGCGAATGTTTCTTTCAAAAGATGCCCGAGGCTTAGGAATTGGATCTGCACTCATGAAGAAATGTATTGACTTTGCAAAAGAACAGCAATTCGACTTGGTGTATATTGAAACTTTTGAGCACATGCCTGCCGCCAGAAAACTATACGAGCGCACCGGATTTAAGTATGTTGATTATTCTTTAGGCGATACGGGCAATTACTCATGTGATGTTAAAATGGTATTGCCCTTGAATAAAAAAAGGAAGTAACCGATTGGATCACTTCCTTTTCTCTTGCAAAAACTATAAAACCTGAAACCTACCTATGAGAGCAGATAACATGGTGCAAAGTTATATATAAATCGGTTTAGAAAAATATTCTTTGTCGATTTTCTAACCGCGTTTGACGATTATTTTCTGGGTTCCAACTTTTTCAGTGTCAGATACTCGCAAGAAATAAACGCCATCCGTCAAGTTTTCTTGAATAATATTAATGTTATAATAACCAGATGAATTTCCGGATTGACTGTATACAATTCTACCTCGAGAATCCATTAACTGAATGATGGCATCTTTAGACCATGAATCGTCCAATTCTATATACAATTCACTATCAGTTGGATTTGGGTAAACTTGTGCCCCAGTCAATTCAGCCATTAATCCTAAATCATCCACCACATTAATTATTTGAGACGTGGTATCATTAGGGCAATTACCATTAACTGCAACCAACATCACATCATAAGAACCCACCGCATTGAACTGATGCCATGGACTTACATCCGTAGATATAGAACCATCTGCAAAATCCCATAAATATCCATTAGCATGTTGCGAAGCATTCGTAAAAGTAACAAAGGCATTGCTGATATCAACTGTTGATGCACTAGGGGTGTAAGCAGCAGCAGGCACAGTATCTATGTTTACATAAATAGTTTGGACCTCAGTATCTGTACCTCCCGGTCCTGTTGCTGTTAATGTGATATCATAATATCCTGTAGTCGTATATGTGAAAGTTGGATTAACAGCTGTAGAAGTTGGTGGCGTACCTCCGGGAGCTGACCATGAATATGTTTGTGCATCTAGACTTGAATTTGAAACTTGAACAGCTTCAAATGAACAGATGTATGAGTTTTGAATAATGAAATTTGCGTCTGGTGTAGCCGTTGGTGCTTGAACAGTCTGACCATCAGAACAGATAGTATCTGAGAATAAGCCCGCTCCATTTTCAGCATATACACAGAAATAATAAGTTGTTCCTTCAACTAAATTCAACCCAGAATGAGTCACGGTATCTTGATACCAATTATCCGTCCATGGAACAACATCTGTCAACCCAGGAGAAGTTCCGATTGAATACCAATAGCTAGCTATATCTGAATGTTGATCTGATGATGGCAACCAATTTGCGCTTAACTCAGTATTTGAAGTTGTTACGTTAATGTCAGCTCCTAATCCGTCATTTATAGATGGAATTGAAACCGGTGAAGACCAATCAACATTGACTAACTGCTCTGCAATAGAAGAGATATTTTGTGCGCTATCAATCGTTAGCGGCATGTGTGAAAGGATCAAAATTTTGTTGCTGAATATCATTACCTGTGTTTATAGTAATCAATTCTGAATTACCTCTATTGTGATATACTTTTATATTATTTGCTTGCAGCACACAATCCCCTGATCTAAATGAAATTGCATTTCCTAAAGTGTAAGGAGTGGCATCTATCCAATTGGCCACTAAGACATTATCAATATACAATTCAATTTCACCGGTAGTTTTATCGAATACCGTTTTCAAATCATACCATTGATTATCATTCACCGTATAAGGCTCATCCACCTCCAAAGTAAACACGTCATTTACTGTTTTATAAATTTGAACTTTGTTGTCATCTGATCTTAACCAAATGAAGTAGGAATTTCCTCTATTCGGTAAAGTGGCATCATCACACATGAAGTGAAAACCTGCGCGCTTATTTCCTCCTGCTCCACTGATCTTACCTTGAAAATGATACAACCATTTGTCAAAATTATCCTGATTTACTGCCGCATGGAGGTTGGTGTTTGTATTTGCCTCATCTGATTGTTCCAAAACAGATGCGTTTATCCCCCAAACACCAGTTTGTGAAGTCCACTCAGGATGAATAGCCACATCAAAGTTGTCAGAATAAAAACCGTTTGATCCATTTGCTCTCCAATCGGCTCCATCAAAATCAATCACTTGGTAAAAATGATGTTCAACACCACTACCACCAGCATTATCAGCATCCGTAAAGTTTGCCGTAAAATTTGTTGTGTGCCAGCCTGTTCCAGCAGAAACTGAAGTTGTTGGAGCAATAACATCTGCTGGGCCTGGGCCTGGTGTAGATGTCCAACTAATTTCCCATCCAATATCTTGCGTAGCACAATCAGATCTAAATTCTAATAAAATTGCTCCTCCAGTAGAAGTTAAAGATGCCGGCACGGCAGTACCTGTATACACTCCTAATACTGGGTCAGTTGTAGAATTCCCGTCATATACATATAGGTAATCCCAATTCGCCTCAATGCTAAAAACATCAAAGTTTATAGTTACGTTAGTAACCCCAACGGGCTCAATCAAATACAATTCTCTTTCATCATCTTGATAATTCCCGCCAGCTCCGCCAGAATCGTAAGTCACTCCAGAAGTAGCGGTTAAACTAGTTACTGCTGGATTATCATTAATTAGCTGATAATAATATTCCCAATCCCAGTTAATTCCTGGATCAGTATGAGATTGACTTGGATAATGTTGATGTCCCTTTATTGTTGTACAAGAACCCAAAGTATTTGTTCCAGTTGATGATGGGCCGTAATAAGTTCTCAAAGGATTAATGCCATATCCGCTTTGAGTAATATCTTTTACCAAATTGGCTGATCCAATATACATAGCCACTGTGTACCAAGCCGGATCACTAACATAACCTTCATGCTCAATCCCTATTGTATATGGATTAGCAGAACCTACATGCCAGCCTTTGTCCGCTTCATACACCATTTGTGTAATTTGTCCGTCAGTTGATCTTGCAACGTAATGATAAGATACATTGGCAGAACAATTTTGGGCCCATGAAATGGCCCCTGCATAAGAACCTTGAATGGTGTGTACCGTTACCGCAGAAATTGGTGTTCCAGATCTAGAAGAATAATTGCAAGATGGTGTTGCAACCCACAAAGCTGGTCCATACTCCGCCGATTTATTCTGCGCTATGTAAACTGTTCCATTTGCGTCCACTGTGTTTTGAGATATTTCTACCTTTTTACTCGTCAAAACTTCAAAATTGCTAGCGCCATAAATTGACATCAAATCAATGTTATGGTTTGGAAATCCGTAAATCGCTTGATTTTCTTCATCTCTTAAAAAATTCAACACCTCATAGGTAAAGCAGCTTTTCGCATATGAATTTACTGGGTTATTATCTTCTGGAATTTCGGATAAAGAACGTAGAATTGATTCGTGCCCAATGAAGTCATTTGATTGAATATTGTTCGTACTCATCAGTTGGGCATAAGCTTTAGCATAGGCCATGATATCATTTGTCGGAACGCCAAGTGTTGAAGGATGAACTCCAGCAAGGTTTGCAACTAAAGAAAGGGTATTATTAAAATAACCCTCTCCATCAGCAACTAGTCCCATAACTCCTTTTACTTCTGGAAGACCAATACAGCTGTGTTCAGGGTTCTGAATGTCTTTAAACCTCGTTTGCGCAAAAGATACAGCTTCTAACAGACCATCTGGAATTTCAGGATATTGATTGTAAGCCGCATCAAACTCATTTTGATACGCATTTAAATTTTGTGCTGTGGAATTAAAAGATATTCCTAAAAGGATTAAGATTGCTAAAAGCCCAGTGTTTTTCATACTTTAAGTAGTTCGTATTCAGCCGAAAAATAAACAATCTTTCTTTAAATTAATAATTATGCTTGCATAAATTATTCACCGTCTTAACTAAAAACGATTTAGATGACCAAGATTAAAAATTAAAGTATTTTTTTGGATCAGTAGGCGCCGTTAAACTTTCTGAAGAACCATTCTACTGTTAATACCAAAATAATTAGAAAGAATAAAAACTTGTAATCGATTAGGTCGTCAAAAGTTTTCTCTTGATACACAACCGTTACCAAATCATCTCTGTTTTGAATGTCGTTTTTAAGCTTCTCTAGTTCTGTTGGAAAATAAAACTCACCTCCTGAGTTTTGCGACATATTTCTTAACAACCTATGATTAGCCTCTATATTCAACTGTTCAACGTTAATTTGTTTCACTAAGAACGTTCCCGTTTTCTTGTAAGTCTTATCTTGAAAAGTGGTATTTGCCTCCCAAGAGAAAACTCCCGCTTCTAAGCGCCCAAGGTCCAATTGGTATGCATTGCCCAATCTCACAAAATGAGGAGCGAAGGTTTTTTCATTTTCATTGGTATATTCAAAAATTACTTCGGGTTCGTTAATCAGCTCATACGATTTATTGTATAACTCTGCTTTAATCACCACTTTTTCATTTTCGTTATAAGTTTTAGCTACATGCACTTTGAAAGGATCCTTATTGTCTTTTACTGCAAGAAAAGTGATGATTTTGCCAATAAATTCTTGATAATTATCAGTCGTTGAATTTTTCATTTGATCATGTAATCTCCATCTCCAAATCCCCTCCCCCATAATCACACCAAAACGTGCGTTATTCTTTTTATTAAAATAGATCAATGGTTTATCCAAAGTAATATTCCCTACTTTTTGATAGGCCAGTACTTCATTAGCAGATGAAAATTTAAAATCGCCAAATGGACTTTGTAATGGTGGAGCTGATGAAAGCATATCAATCACCTTTGGAGACAACAGAATTTCTTTAAAGGCAGAATTATGTTTAAAACCAACCTCTTCTAGATCCGTTTTTCTTCCTGAAAACCCAACCTTCGCATTTGAAAGGGCAGTAACTTCCGAACGGTTTCCTACAATAAAGAGACAAGGGGTACTTCCGCTAGCAATCGCATCATTTACCGTATTGTTAATTGATGAATAATTGTGAATGATAGCTAAATCATAAGGTTTCAGTGATGACACCTCATTGATTTGTTTAATTTCAACTTCATAGTTTTTATTATTCTCAATTACAAACCTCAAAGCAGCTATATCGGGATGTGGGCCGTTA
>JAUHXX010000355.1 GCA_030426825.1 Bacteroidia bacterium
CTACCAGAAGGCGACCATCTGTCCTGCCGTCGTGCCGGTCGCCATCACCTTGCGTATCCGCAGTGGCAGCAACGCCTGTTGGAAGAGGTTCAAAGCCTGGGGGTAGAGCATCTGCGCTATGAAGATCTCGACCGCATCTATCGCGGTCGCCTTGCCCAGGCCAATTTCCTGCTGCAGGCTTGAGGCACCAAAACTGCCCCCGCTGCTGACCGTCGCAAACACCTGACGCGACCCATGGGGTGTTGTCAGATCGATACGGATACGGGCACCGATAGCTGAGCGATTAACATCCACGCCCTCCAGGCGCAGATTGAGCCAGTGATTGCCATGACCAGGATTGACAAACAAGGCGTTTTGATAAACATCGCCTGCATAGGCCCCGCCCATCACAGCATAAATATCCTGGTCACCGTCATTATCTATGTCTGAAAAAGCGATAGCACTTTTATATACACCGGTAAAAACAGTACCGGTTATTTTCTGAAAGTTTCCGTTTCCATCATTTATATAAAGATGTGTTCTTGCAGAACCAGTAATAATAAGATCAAAATCAGCATCATTATCAGCATCAATTATTTTAACCTCTCCATCACTAACGGGTTCAAAAGGCGTATTTAATATTTCCGTGTAAATTCCGGTACCGTCATTAGAATACAATTTCGATATAAAACTTGAACCTCCGTTAGTTCCAGTGATGAGTAAATCCTTATCACCATCATTATCAATATCTCCAAAGCAAGCCGAACTGGAGCTAACTGCTTCGATTGTAGTTCCTGTCATCTCAGAAAAGTTCCCTACTCCATTATTAGTATAAAGCTTAGACACCATTATAAAACTATCATTAGAACCTGAAATAAAAACGTCTAAATCTCCATCATTGTCAATGTCAGAAAATTCAATATCACCTCTAGAAATATGTTCGAAAGGTGTTCCAAAGACTTCCGCAAAATTTCCCGAACCGTCATTAGAATATAGCTTAGTTATTTTTTGACTTGAAATGGTTAAACTGGAGACCCCAGATATGATAACATCAAGATCATTGTCATTGTCAATATCAGCAAATTCTACTGTGCTACGGTAAACTGAATCGAAAGGCGTTCCAATGACTTCTGAAAAAATACCGTTCCCATCATTAGTAAACAATGATGTAATAAGTTGGGTGTTTTTTCCAGTGATTAAAACATCCTCATCTCCATCATTATCAATATCAGCAAATTCAACTGACGAAAAGTGAACTCCTAAGAATGGGGTACCAGATATTAATGTAAAATTTCCGAAGCCATCGTTTTCATATAATTTGGCATTATAACTCAGAGACCCACCAGTTATCAACACATCCTGATCTCCATCATTATCAATATCCGAAAAATTTACAGTACCATAATTTACTCCAACAAATGGTGTTCCCATTACTTGAGAATAGTTACCATATCCGTCGTTAAGGTACAACGTTGCCGTTTGAGTCCCTGATCCAAAAGTTCCAATTATTAAGACGTCTAGATCAGAGTCATTGTCAACATCTGCATAGTCAAATGAACAATAACTAACATACAGAAAATCAGCAATTATTCCAGAAAATGGGGCTTGAGGAGTTACTTGTTCAAAGTCAAATACTTGAGAATATGAAGAAACCGTTGAAAAAATGACAAAACAACCTAACAAAAACTTATTCATATCAAAAATCTTTATCTCCGGGCCAGAAATTAGATTCAATTCCCAAACATATTGAGTTCCAAAATAAGCATTTATACCCAAATATTATTGAAAAGTATCTGACTTTCACGCAAGTATTAATACTTCCGCACTCTGTAAATGAAGTGCTTCTTTGATGTTTTGTGATATCGTGCGTCCTCTTCCAGGAGGATCATCAAAAAAGTAAAAGGATAACCCACCAGCTCCCCACAGTCCATAATCCTTTCACTTTTCAGATGTTGTTGTACAGAACGCAAAAAAGGGATACCAACTTGATATCCCTTTCATTTTTGAATGAGTCTACACCCACTTTAATGCTCTTTTGAGCGGTTAAACAATTTGTTTTTAAGCTTCTTCCAAGCCCATTTACACAGTTGAGTAATTACAAAACTGGCAATTGCTCCAACAGCTCCCAGTACAATTGTCCTGGTGATATCTGTTGTTTCCAAATTCGGAAGAATTGCCAGTAATGTTCCACCAATCGTTCCGGCCACTGTATCATTTTCTATGTGATGCAATCCTGCCATACAATTGATTTACTCTTTGCAATCAGCATCATCTGCTATTGCTGCTTGGCTCATTGCTGTTGCTACAGAACCTCCTACAATTAAGTAACCACCAATGGTAGATACTACTGCAGGAAGTGCAATTGGTGCTGCAAGAATTGTTGTTCCTGCAGCTGCTACAACTAAGCCAATCATGCGCAACTTCTTAAAGAAAGGAGGAGTATCAACCCCACATCTCTTGAAGTAAGATTTCAATTTGTCTTTGAATCGTTCTTTCTTCATGCTTAAGATTATTGTACATCAACAATAGCTAACGAATTGAATGCTCCGTTTTTCAAGGTGTATTGATCACCATTCACTTCTTGGTAAAATTCAACCATCAATAGGTATAAATCTGTTCCAGTTCCTGAAGGTGTTCCAGCTGGTGTTAAGAGCACGTTCGTTGAGGTAGCATCAATCGCGAGATTGACGGCATTACTCTCTTGAAGGTCGTAATCACCAGTTGCAAAATCAACTTTCACCCAACCACCTCTCAAAGTGATGTGCGTTGCTCCTGGTGCATTGTTTAAATCATTGACCGGAATCAAGTTATTTAAAGTGATAACACCTGTACCCAAATCGACTATGTAAGGATTGAATAAAATAGAACCCAAAATCGCTTTGTCATTCATGTTGAAGTCTTTCAATAATGCCTTAGCTGACGCACCGGCAATTGCAACTCCAACATTTCTCTCTCCTCTAACACTTGTTGTGTCCAAATTTTTAATTTGAGACATCAACTTTGTCATTCTAGAAGTCACACGATTATCAGAAGCATTCTGCATCATGGTACGAATTGCATCTCTAAGTAATTTCCCAGATTTTGCAGAACCACCAAATTCAGAACCGTTTTCTCTCGTTCTCACGAAAGCAGGATCTTTTTTGATACGCTCTCCATCAACTCCGCCTTTTTCACGGGCTAAGTATCCGTCCTTACTTTTGTAGAAGGATAAATCTCCGATTTTCCCTTCCAATTTGATTATGCCTTTCTGTCTTGCCATAATATTTGTCGTTGTTAGTTTTAGGTCCGTCTCCTGGTCGACCATTTCA
>JAUHXX010000356.1 GCA_030426825.1 Bacteroidia bacterium
GAAAAATTTGACCGTCTTTATTGGACTGATGTTATTCACTTTTACTGCGAATGCTCAAGCCGATTTTTTTACAAATAATTCTACTCGATTAATTGATGACTCCAGTCAATGCGGCTTTATTGCAACACCCGCTCAACTCAATACTTTAGAAAATAATCGAGATTATCAAGATAGAAAAAACAAGTTTATTGCGGAGTATGATTTCCGTGCTTTAACACCAATTGATTGGGTCCCAATCAAAGCGCATATTGCACGTACAGATGCAGGTACTGGTGGTTTAACTACTACCGAATTGAATGATGCAATTGATGACATGAATCTTTTTTACATCAATGCAAACATGCAATTCTATTTGTGTGATGGCATCAATTATATTGATGATGATGATTACTACAATTTCAACGCATCTGATGAATCTGCCATGCATGCAGCACATGGAGTTACAAATCTCATCAACATTTATTTTTGCAATACGGTCACTTCTTCTGGCGGCTCTTCACTCTGCGGATATGCTTATTATCCAGGAGGACCAGATATTATTTTAATGAAAAATAGCTGCGCAGTTAACGGTAGTACACTTGCACATGAAATGGGACACTTCTATTCATGTAGACATACCCATGGTAGCCCCAATGGTACGTTGACGAGTGAATTGGTAGATGGATCAAATTGTGCTACTACTGGTGATTATGTATGCGATACTCCAGCAGATCCTCAATTGGGGAATTCTAACGTGAACACTTCTTGTATTTATGACGGAACGGCACCATACACTTCTGGTGGAGGCCTTGATGCAAACGGTCAACAATTTGTTCCGAATCCTCACAATGTGATGTCATATTCGCGTAAATCATGCCGAAACTTTTTCTCTGTAGGACAATACGCACGCATTCACTCTGCTCACTCTACCGTCAGAAATTATTTTACTTGCCCAACATTTGATGTCGATTACTCTGCTACACCAACTTCAGCATGTAGCCTACCAGCAACAGTTAACTTCACAGATAATAGCGTTGGTGCAACTTCTTGGCAATGGGATGTTGACGGTGATGATATTGTTGATTATACCACGCAAAACCCAAGCCATGTGTACTCCGTTGCTGGCGATTATGATGTTCGATTGACCATTTCTGATGGAACGACATCCATATCAAAAACAGAGATAAGTTTCATTTCGGTGGGCGATTTCACAAGTGCTCCATCTACTGAAACTCAAGTTGCTTGCAACACTTATACATGGCCGCTAAACGGCACCACCTATACGAGCTCAACAACTGCACCTTCAGTTACTTTAACGAATGTTGCTGGATGCGACTCTGTAGTGAATTTAGACTTAACAATAAATAATGTTTCAGACGTTTCGACCTCTATTTCAGGCTTTACGATTCAAGCTAACAACTCGGCTGCGAGCTTTGTTTGGTTAGACTGCGACAACAACTATGCAGTAATTCCTGGTGAAACAAGTCAATCATTTACTCCTGCTGATGAAGGCAATTATGCCGTTGAAATAACGGAAAACGGATGTGTTGATACCTCAGCTTGTACCACAAACTCAAGTACTGGTGTTATTGAAAGTAATTTTGGTGAAGGTTTAGTGGTTTTTCCCAACCCGTCTAATGGTCATTATTCAATTGATCTTGGCAACACTTATGAAACAATCATGCTATCGATTTCAGACGTAAATGGAAAAATTGTTAGCACCGAAAATTATACACAAAAACAGTTCATTAATTTCACAATTGAAGAGGCAATCGGTACTTACTTCTTAACTTTAAGTTCGGGAGATAAAAAAGCTGTTATTCAATTGATTAAAAATTAAATGGGCTTATTTAAAAGTTCTTCAAAACTTGCTTTAAATCGTCCCAATCAACTCCTCAAAGTTCTTTTTTAAGACCTCACGCATTGTATTCGCCCGGGCTTCATCAAATTGACGCTCTGCATCATCCATATATAAGTTCTTGTTGCGTTCTAACTGCAAGCCGTGAATATTCTTATCAGGATTACCGAAGTACCGCGTAATATGGCCTCCTTTGAAAGGATTATTATGATTCACCTGATATTTTGATGACAGGTTCTTTAAAGTAATATCAATGAACTCCTGATCAGCAGATTGCTCATCATTATCCCCTAGTATCATTTGCGGAAAAGGTTCTTTTCGGATAGTGGGCACCAATTCTCTGATAGAATGCGCATCCCACAAAATGACTTTACCAAATTGCTGGATACGCTCATCTAACAAGCTTTGTAGCTGCTGATAATAGGGCCAATAATACTTATCCAGTCTTCGATTCACCTCTTGCACATCAGGCTCGCAACCTTCTTTATAAATCGGGTTACCTAAAAAATCAGTTGTGGTCGTTAAGCCTGTAATGATACGTCCGTCATTGTACAAAGGAGCACTTTCAGGATCTCGATTTAAATCTATTACCCATCTGCTGTATTTTGCATAAACAGTTGTGATTCCTAATTCCGGAGCAAAATTGTACAAATCTTGCAAAAACCAATCGGTATCATCTACCGAAGCCATTTGTTCAGGCAAATAATCCCCTTTCACTTCATCCGGAAAATCTGTACCGCAGTGAGGAATAGATAGAATTACCGGAACTACCGGTGCTGTTGCTTCTCTGATATAAAAAGGATTTGCCATGATTCGTTTTTTGATCATACAAAGATGTAAAATAAAACAGTGTACTTTCAACTAAATCTTCAGTTTAAGTACGTATATTGGCTTAAACCAACATCCATTTATGAAAAAGATTACTCTATTTTTTGCATTGTTTTTAACGCTCAACTTATCATTTGCAGGTTCAATTCCAATTCCTGTTTGTTTTCCTTGTGAATACATTGCTGAAGTTAAGAGCCTTCCTGCAGACTCAACCTTTTTGGGTGAATGGAATGACCCATTAGATGTTGGATACCGACATAAACAAATCAGTATATTATGGGTTCCAATTTGGAATTATGAAGGTGAATATTGCCTTACCAATAAAGCTCGAGACACCTATTATGATATTCTGCCGGAAGAGAAAAAATTTCTAGCCGCTAAACACGACATTGATTTTGATGCAAATCCATTGTCTTTTTGGGACAAAATTGGCGGAAAATTAGTTTTGGGCTTACTCATACTATTGGCTCTATACGGCACTTTTGGAAGAAGCAAAGATGAGCCTGAAGCAACTGAACCTGAACCTGAACCTGAAGCAGAAGCTTAATTCCTTTTCCAAATTAATTCAGGAATTTCTTGATTTTCACCAATGATTTCAGCTGTTCTTAGGTGATAAAT
>JAUHXX010000357.1 GCA_030426825.1 Bacteroidia bacterium
GAAGAGATTAAACGCATCAGACAAAAATGCTTAAGCCTAGGCTTGCCTTTGCATCTTGATGGCGCAAGAGTATTTAATGCTTTAGAAGAAACCAAAATCTCAACTAAAGAATATGGGGCCCAATTCGATTCTATTTCAATTTGTTTGTCAAAAGGATTAGGTGCTCCGGTAGGATCATTGCTGTTAGGGTCTAAAGAATTTATTGCCAAGGCTAAAAGAGTCAGAAAAGTTTTGGGTGGAGGAATGAGGCAAGCTGGAATTATTGCCGCGGCTGGAATTTATGCGCTTAAAAACAATGTAGAAAGATTGTCTGAAGACCACAGAAGAGCACGAGAAATTGAGACGATTCTTACTACAAAGCCTTGGGTCACTAAAGTTTTACCAGTGCAAACCAACATTGTTGTTGGTCACTTAATGCCTGACGTTTCTGAATATGATGTGGCTAATAAAATAGCTGAATCAGGGATCTTGTGTGTGCCATTTGGTAAAGGCAGAATAAGGTTCACAACTCATTTAGATTTCACAGATCAGGACTTGGCAATACTTAAAGAAAAACTTCCAGATACTATCTAAATAATGTAGTTTCAACTATCTTGTAGAATTAAGTTAAATGAAGTATTTATTCATCATATTATCTTTCGGATTTTTTGCCTGCTCTGAGGAGTCTTGGACGGAAAATCAACAAAAGGAATTTGTTGATGAATGCATGGGAGAAGGCGGGGGAAAAGTGTATTGCAAATGCTATATGGAAACTACCATGAAAGAATATCCGCATTATCAAGATACCAAAAGAATTACTTTTGAAGAAGCCGTAGAACTAAGCCAAAACTGTAAGCAATGAGAAAAATAATGTGTTGCATATTGCCCTTTTTGCTTGCTTGTTCAGGTCAAGAGGAGGAGTCGAATTCAATAGATTTTGAAGATTTTGCCGGTGAAACGGGAGTAGAGGAGATCGATAGTTCAAATCTGAATGCAGATACTTCAGTAGATTTATCTACCCCAGAAGGAAAGCTGGTAAATGCGCTTTCTTCGGTATATGACACAATTGTCAATGATGACTTCAATGCCTTAGATAGATTTACTTTTTCTCAGACAAAAAAAATAGGATTTAAAGGTAAACATGAAGTGCCTTATGGCAAGTCTAACATGGTTTATCCTACAGCAAAAGTTTTCTATTACAGTTTTAAGGATACAACCACAACGAAAAACGCTTTCTACAATTATCTAGATGGTTTGTCTGCTAATGGAGAAGCTGGGGCAGTGAAAATTGATCAAGATATGGAATCCATTAAATCTCCTCCTTTACTGCTAATAGTATATGATACGGTGATTCTGTCAGCAGAGTATTTGTGTGAACACGCTAAAAACGATTGGCGTCCATTTGAAGATTCTTTGATGAACATTTATGGTAAATCCTATCGACACAAGGTGACAATTGATTGCGGAGGACCATTAAAGTGGCATGACTAACTCACTTATGTAGCGAAATAGACGTCTTTACTAAAACAGAAGGTCCTGACAAAAAACAAAACACACAACCTAGCACAAGCTCAACATTTTAATGACAAAGTTGAAGAACATATTAAACACAATTATCAGGTTTTTTCCTCTTCAATTGTTATTTATTCACCTTAAAAAAAGTCACCTTTTACTCCTTTTTTGGTTACTGTTATTTGGAATAGTTACGCAAAATATCGCAATGAAATTTGGCGTTCCTTATCTCTTTTTATCACCTGAATATCTGGGGGAAGTGAGCTGGGTCTCGTTTCTAATTTTAGGATTTTCTGTAGGAGGTTATTTTATGGCCTTTCACTTATACAGCTATATTCTACTTGGGCCGTCCTTTCCGTTTATTGCAACATTGAATAGACCATTCTATAAATTTTGTATCAATAATTCCGTAATTCCAGTTTTATTTTACATCACTCTTTGTTACAATATCATTGATGTTCAAAGCAATGAGGAATTGATGAGTCCAATGCAGTTGCTAGTTCAACTATTCGCACTGACGTCTGGAATCGTTTTATTTATCTTATTCAGCGTCTTGTATTTCTTTAGAACGAATTGGAACTTGTCAAAACTTAAACTTCGAAAAAAATCTTCAAGAAGATCGGTTTACGTGCTTGCGGGCACATTATTTTCCAAAAAAAAGCACTGGTTTGAATCGTATCAAGCAAGAGCTTACCAACCTTCCTTTTATTTCTCTTCTTTTATTAAAATACTTCCGGCTAGAGAATCAACTCACTATAAAAGAGAAGTGTTGAAAGAAGTTTTCAGGCAAAATCAATTAAATGCTTCTGTTTTTGAAATCCTGATTATTGTTTCATTCTTTCTACTCGGATATTTTGGTGATTATGGCCTCGTTCAAATACCCTCTTCAGCTAGCTTTATGCTATTATGTACCTTCTTGTTGATGGTGATTACCATTTTCTATTCATGGTTCGGAGGTTGGGCAATAAGCATCATAGCTATTACAATAATTATGCTTAATGTAATATCATCTAAAACCGATTTCATGCAAATTAAGAATTATGCCTACGGTTTAAATTACTCGCATAAAAATGATTACTCTATAGATGCTTTAAGAACTATACAATTTGATACGCTGCAGTATGACAATGATTTAGCACATCATGAAAGAATTTTAGATCGCTGGTATGAAACGGCTACCATGCATCAAGATACAGTGAAACCCAAGTTGGTGATTTTAAACTGTTCTGGTGGTGGTTTAAGATCTGCCATGTGGACATTTTATGTACTCCAACAACTTGAGAAAACATCTGAAAATAGGTTTTATGATAATGTCCATATGATTACGGGCGCGTCAGGAGGAATGGTAGGTGCTTCCTATTTCAGAGAGCTGGCTTTACTTCATCAAACAGAAGATATCAATGTGTCAGATGATGAATATCTTAAGAATATTTCCAAAGATTTATTGAACTCTACGGCCTTTTCATTAGTAATGCATGACATTTTCTTGCGGTATAAAACCTCTACCATTAATGGTCAAAAGTATGTGCAAGATAGGGGCTTTGCATTTGAATCACAGTTGAATGTGAACACGAATTTCGTAATGGATAAAAGATTAGTAGATTACCGTAAGGATGAAATGATGTCAAATATCCCCTTGATGATTTTTTCACCAACGATCATTAACGACGGAAGAAGAATGATTATGGGGTCTCAGCCTTATGGATTCTTAAATGGTAAGAATAAGTATCTAACGAATGAAGGCCCAGAAAATGTGGAGTTCATGAAGTTGTTTAAATCCAATATGCCTCA
>JAUHXX010000358.1 GCA_030426825.1 Bacteroidia bacterium
CCATTCGAATTGATGGCATTCAAGGAGTTGCAGCTTATACGAATGAGCAAGGGAAATTCAGCATTCAATTGGCTCCCAATAAAATTTACACTTTACGAATAGTTTATGCAGGTAAACAGCCTTTAGTTGAATCTATCAATGTTGATGACACGGATAAAGACCTTGGAACATTCCGTTTGACTCAAAATGAATTTGGACCTGTCCGAGTAGATTACATCAGGCCAGGAGAGTTTGTGGATCGTTTTCCTAAGGTAGATCTTGCCCGACTTCCTAGTCCTTCGGGGAATTTTGAAGACATGATTAAAATTGCCGGACTCGGAGTAGCCTCAAACAATGAGCTGACTGCTAACTATAATGTGCGAGGGGGAAATTATGACGAAAATCTTATTTATGTCAATGGAATTGAAATCTACCGCCCTTTTTTAGTGAGATCAGGCCAACAAGAAGGACTCAGTTTTATCAACTCAGCTTTTGTAGAAAACATTTCGTTTTCAGCAGGTGGATTTGACGCTTATTACGGTGACAAGCTTTCGTCCGTATTGGACATCCAGTACAGAGAACCATTGAGTTTTGGTGGATCTGGTCAAGCCAGTTTGATGGGCGTTCAAGCACATGTTGAAGGAATTTTTGCTGGAAGACGTGGGAATTATATTACAGGCGCTAGATATAGAAATAATGCTTATTTAATTGGATCACTGCCAACAAAAGGAGATTATAACCCTACCTTTTTTGATTACCAATTACTCTCCAATTTTTACCTGAATTACGATAACAACGATCGTTATACCAAACTTTTTGTCCTCGGACACTACTCTACCAATAATTACAAATTTGTGCCTACTACTAGAAATACCTCATGGGGAACAGTGAATGAAGCTTATCAATTAAAGGTGTTTTTCGAAGGTCAAGAAGAAACTAAATTTAAAACCTTTACTGCGGCTACTGGAATAGAATGGAAAAAGAGCAAGCAATTGAAAATGAATTTCGTGAGCTCTGTATTTCATTCGATTGAAAGTGAGCATTTTGACATTTTGGGAGAGTATTTAATCAATCAATTAGAAACTGACCCTGCAAAAGAAGAATTTGGGGACTCAACAAGTAATGTGGGTGTAGGCGGATTTTTAGACCATGCCAGAAACAATTTGGATGTCTGGATTGGAAACGTTTATATGACTGGTAAATACGACTTCAAAACCAAGCAAAAAATTGCAGAGAACGGTTCAAATTCTAGCAGTTTTGCAGAAATGCGTTTTGGTACCAAGGCCCAATACGAGCTGTTTAATGATGAATTGAGTGAATGGCATTTAATAGATTCTTCTGGATATTCGATTCCACTTGGCTCTGGTGATCAGATTGATTTACAAGAAGTAATTAAACAGAACAACCGAGTAGAAAGTTATCGATTCACTGGTCATATCCAACTATCTCAGAATTGGATCAAAAGAAAAAACATCACTGTTGATTTAAAGAAAAAGTTTAAAACCGACAGCACAAAATCAGTATATAGAATAACAGAGGAAATCAAAAACAGTCCAGCTAAGGTTGCATTTACTTTAGGAACACGAGGAGGATATAGAACCTTTAATGATGAATATTGGATAACGCCTCGGATGAGTTTGACAATAACTCCTAGATCGTATATTTTACGTGAAGACTCTACTATTGCAAGACGGAACGTAAAATTTAGAATAGCTTCAGGACTTTACTACCAACCACCACTCTATCGTTCTATGAGAGGAATACTTGGAAGTTTAAATCCAGATGTAGTATCTCAAAAATCTTGGCACAACGTTATTGGAGCGGATGTATATTTCAATATGTGGAACAGGCCCTTCAAATTTGTAACAGAAGCTTATTACAAGCATATGTGGGATGTTGTTCCATACGAAATTGATAACGTAAGAATTAGATACTATGCTGAAAATTCTGCAGTGGCTTATGCCTATGGAATTGACGCCAAACTACATGGTGAATTTATAAAAGGCGTTGAATCATTCTTTAGAGTTGGGTTTTTAAGAACTCAAGAGGATATCTTGAATGACGATTATTACCTCTATTTAAATTCAGATGGAGACACCATTAATCCGGGATTCACGTTTAATGACGTTGCTACAGATTCAATTCTTCAAAGCCCTGGTTTTATCCCAAGGCCAACAGATCAAATGTTTACATTCTCATTGTTCTTTCAAGACAAAATGCCGAAGTTGGAAGACCTCAAAGTATCCGTTAATATGACGCTTGGAACACCTTTACCATATGGCCCTCCGACTTACGAACGCTACAAAGATGTTCTTAGAACCAACGCTTATATTAGAGTAGATTTAGGGTTTATGTATGACTTTATCAATCCTGAAAAGAAGAGTAAGTACAAGAATAAAAAAGTCTGGAATAAATTTGAACAAGTGACCTTGAGTTTAGACGCATTCAACCTGTTGGGAATAAATAATATTATCTCTTATCAGTGGTTACAAGATATTGAGGGTAGGTATTACGCCATTCCGAACCATTTAACTGGAAGAAGAGTCAACTTAAGATTGATTGTTAAGTTCTAAATTAGGATTTCTGCTCTTGTACCGTTATAGGCCTCAACCATCTCAAAACAGCGTCTTCACCAACTGCAGTAAAACGTGCATCAGATGAAGCTGGATAAGGACCACCGTGATGCATTGATTTTGATACACTCACTCCTGTAGGAACACCATTTAAAACCAATCTTCCAACTTTATATTTCACTTTCTCAATGAGATCGGAGATTTCTTCTTCGGGTTCGAATAGAATGGTTGCAGTCAATTGACTGTGCAGGGCCTCAATAACTTGATCAAGTTCAGCCTCACTCGTCCATTCAATGAAAATGGCAAATGGCCCAAATACCTCTTGATGAAAGTCAAAATCATTAACGAAATGCTTAGCGCTTACACTTATCAATCCTGCTGACGCCAAAAGTTTATCATTGGATTCACCTTGCTTGATAACTTCACCATCCTTTTTATAGGTCATGGATTTGATTCCTTCAGAAAAGTTAGCGGCAATCTGTGGATGCAGCATCACCTGACTTACTTTTTGGCTCAATTCTGCAGCTATGGCATCTTTAAATAGGCTGAATTCTTCAGATTTTTTAGCAATTATCATTCCAGGACTGGTGCAAAACTGCCCATTCCCTTGAACCATAGACTCTGCAATTAAATATGCCCAATGCTTTTTGTTTTGACTCAAAACCTGAGTTGAAACGAAGATTGGGTTTGTGCTTCCCATTTCGGCATAAACCGGAATTGGTT
>JAUHXX010000047.1 GCA_030426825.1 Bacteroidia bacterium
TAATTGCTGGATTACCTTCTAAGGTTTGAACCAAGTTCGGTTGAATAGCGTCTTTTAATAAGATAGCCATTGCATTTTCAGCTTTTAAATCTCTCGCGTAAATCGGTTTTTTATCGAATGTTTGACCAACATAAATATTACCCAATCTTGTTTTTAAATCTTCAAAGTTTTCAGCCATACATAAGATAGCCATAACTTCAGATGCAGGAGTAATATTGAACTCATCTTCTCTTGGAATTCCATTTCCAGTACCACCTAAACCAATAACGATATCTCTTAATGCTCTGTCGTTCATGTCCATCACACGTTTCCAACCGATAGTTCTTGGATCAATACCTAGACTTCTGGTTTTACTCTGAATGTTGTTATCGATCAATGCAGATAATAAATTATTAGCTTTTTCAACCGCAGAGAAATCTCCAGTAAAGTGTAAATTGATGTCTTCCATAGGGACAACTTGCGCATTACCGCCACCGGCTGCTCCTCCTTTAATTCCGAATACAGGGCCTAGAGAAGGTTCTCTTAAAACTACAGTAGTTTTTTTACCAATTTTATTTAAACCTTCTGTAAGTCCGATAGAAGTTGTTGTTTTACCTTCTCCTGCTGGCGTAGGGGTTAGGGCCGTCACCAAGATTAAATTTGACTTTTCAATTTTTACCGGATCTATTAGATTTAAAGGGATTTTAGCTTTGTATTTTCCATACATCTCTAAATCATCTTCGCTGATGCCTAATTTTTCAGCGATATTTTTAATGTGTTCTAATTTTGCTGCCTGTGCTATTTCTATATCTGAAAGTACCTTTGTTCCCATTGTTTTTCGTAAATTTGAAAGAGCAAGATAATAATATTTTTAATCTGTTTTGATAAGATTAACAATCTTGATTTTTATTTAACATGAAAAAATTTTTTCTGTCACTTTTTTTGATGCTGTTCATCTTAACTGGATGTAAGAAGGAGATATTAGTGCCGAATAACGGTATCTACCGAGGTGTTTTTAAAGAAATATACAATGGAACGGATACCTTAGCTGGAGGAGTGGTTTATTTGGCGTTATGGGAAAATTCTAATTCGTTTCAAATGGTTGGGGATTCATTAACTGGAGCTCCCGCTTCTCATAAAGGAACATTTTTTATTCAAGACGCCAGTCGAATCATTTACACCAATAGCCATGTTCCGAATGGTCAATATGATGCCGATCATTATTTGGATACCACTTATAATTACTTTTTTGATGATGAAGTTTTCGAATTTACTTTTGATGATGGCACCACGCTTTATGAGTATAAGTTGATTCGGGATTAGTCCATTCCAAACTTATGAACGTCATTGTGATTTTCTTCAATTTCGTTCTTTACAATTTCAATTTTTTGAGCAACCAAGGCAAATTCTCTGTGATTGTTGCGAATTAACCATTGCATTGATTCATCTTTGCCGTCACCAGCTAAAGCAATATGCTTCAACACTTGAAAGTTGTTTTTCTCTAACCAGTGCAAGGCTTCTTTGTTGCCCTCAACTCCATTAATCATTGCCATTAAATGGGCGTAGCCGTTTTTTAGCAGCCAGTCTCTTGCATCATCCTTCAAATGAATGGCGTAAACGGCCATGCCAAGTTCTTTGTATTGTTCAGATGCGAGAAACCAATCTCTAAGGTCTGTGTTTCCGGCAATAGCCTCAGCCCATCCTACCAAAATTTTCGGTGGATAATTCAGAGGTTTTAGTTTGACGGCCCCTGTTAATTCTGCTTTCTTTTTTTTACGATTAAAAATCACCTAAATACTTTATTCTTTCAATTTTGAATTTATCGAATTCAAGTTCGAAACTTCTTTTAACGATAGACGAGTCAATTGTGTTGTATATTTTAAGATACACCAGTTTTTGATCTTCTTTTTCAACTAAATTCACTGACTGTGTCTGTAACTTAGATGTGTTATTATAATTCTTTAAAAGGTAATTAGTAACAATATCATTATTGTTGTGATACAACGTATCGTAGGTTTGATCATAAAGCACACAATCGTCTGATAGTGCCGCTATCATCTCTTCTTCATTGCCTTCAGACCAGTTATTAGCAAATTCATTTGTCAATGAAACGGGATCCGCAATTTCACTTTTATCCCCTCCGAACCACATAGTTGCGATAATTATACCAGCAATAATCCCACCTAGATCAGCTAAAAGACCTGCTTTTATAGCGTATCTAGTTTTACGGATTCCCACTGACCCAAAGTAAACTGCGATAATATAAAAGGTTGTATCCGTTGCGCCTTGCAAGGTTGCAGTTAATTTACCAATGAAGCTATCAACTCCATGCGTGTTAAAGGCATCTAGCATCATTCCTCTTGCACCTGAACCACTTAAGGGTTTCATTATGGCTGTAGGTAATCCGTTGACGAACTCAGTGTTTTCAAGAAATGAGCTAAAAAACCAGGCCAAGCCGGCAACGAAATAATCCATAGCACCCGAGGCTCTGAACACGCCTATTGCTACTAATATCGCAACCAAATAGGGAATGATTTTAATTGCAATATCAAAACCTCCTTTTGCACCCTCGATAAAAGCCTCATAGACATTTACTTTTTTACGCAGTGCCATTATGATGAAAGTGCAGATAATTCCGTACAAAATAACATTGCTGGCCAAGGAAGAATAAGACTCAAGTTGCTCAACAGATAAAGAAGAAAAATACCAAATGATGCCAACAATTATTGCTGTTAATGCACCTAAATAGGCAAGAATTACTTTGTCAAACAAGTTGATGCGTTGATAAATTGCTACAGTTATTAATCCTACTAAAGAAGCTACATAGGTGGCAATTAAAATGGGTAAGAAAATGTCTGCGGGATTTTCTGCGCCGAATTGAGCGCGATAAGTCATTACAGTTACAGGAATTAATGTAAGACCCGAAGTATTGAGGACCAAGAACATAATCATGGCATTAGTAGCCTTATCTTTTTCTTGATTTAACTCTTGTAACTCGTTCATGGCTTTGAGCCCCATTGGCGTGGCAGCATTGTCTAGCCCCAACATGTTGGCAGAGAAATTCATTAGCATGGATCCTCTTGCAGGATGGTCTTTGGGAACATCCGGGAATAATTTTGAGAAAAATGGTCCTACTAACCAAGACATAGCTTTGATTGATCCACCTTTTTCACCAATTTTCATGATGCCTAGCCATAAGCATAGGATTCCCGTTAAATAAAGAGAAATTTCAAAACCAACTTCTGCCATTTCAAAAGTTGAATTCACCATTTCACCGAAAACGGCTAAATCTCCTTGAAAAGTCTTAATGATTGCCACTATCAGAGCAACCAAGAAAAAACCAATCCATATGTAATTAAGAATCACGGTTTAAATGTAAGATAGAATAGGGTTGAGGCAACTTCTTTAGATAAGAAGTTTTCAAATGAGGATGTTAATAAAGCAGTTCACCAACTCCTTGTCGTATAATTTCGATTTCACTTTCTGAGCAATCGACTACTGTTGATGGCTCATTTTTACCGTATCCACCGTCAATGATGATGTCAACATCAGATTCCCATTTCTCTTGAATAGCATATGGATCTGTTGTGTATTCTAGTATTTCATCATCATCCAAAATAGATGTGGTAACCAAAGGGTGTCCCAATTCTTGCACCAATGTTCTTACAAAATTACTGTCTGGAATTCTGATGCCGACTGTTTTTTTGTTGGAGTCAAAAAGTTTTGGGATTCTTGTGCTTGCCGGTAAAATGAATGTGAATGGTCCAGGAAGGTTTTTGTTAAGGATTTTATAAGTTGGTCTATCAATGTATCGTGTATATTCAGATAGATTACTCAAATCATGACAAATTAGAGCGAAATTGGCTTTTTTTAGTTTTAAACCCTTTAGTTTGGCCAATTTTTCAATGGCTCTTTTATGCATTAAACTGCAGCCTAGCGCATAAACGGTGTCAGTTGGGTAAATGATTACACCCCCTTTATTCAAGATATTGACAACATCTTGTACAATTCGATCATCTGGATTCGTTATATTGACTTCGATAAACACGTTTTCGTATTTTTATCAAAGTTAATGATTACTTGTTTTTAGGGTTGATTCTGCCCGTTTTTTTGTCAAAGCCATAAGGGCAATGTTTACAACCACTTTTACAGCAGTATCCCCTTTTCAAATGATACTTTTCAGTGAAAACAATATAACCTTCTTCTGTTTTATAAAAATCTTCGGGGTCTAATTCAGAAATCTTTGAAAATCCAGACATTAGTTTAAAATCAACTTTTTAGTTTTTTTCGAATTTTCAGTAGCAACTTCAATTAAATAAAGTCCAGGGTTCATTTCTGAAACGTCAATTAAAGCAGACGGGTTTTTTATATATTTTACCTGTTTCCCTTCTAAGGTGAAGATTTTTAACTCAATAATATTGGACATAGAAAGTATCTGAATTTGATCGGATGCAGGATTCGGATAAACCGTAAAATCAAAATTATTTTGTTCCTGAAGACTTGCCAAAGGACCAATATATACGCAGTAATCTTCATACTCTCCAGTAAAGCTACCAGATGGGCAATTTGAGGGTTCATCTCCATAAAGCATCCCCACTCTTAATTTTGTTACTCCGTTTACAGAGCTAATTGGTACAGAAATATCTGCGGTAATTGAACTCGTCCCACTTACATCATCTATTAATTTTTCACCGTCTTCAAATACTCCATTTTGGTTGTAATCAACCCAAAGGGTGAAACGTTCAGAGAATACATTGCCGCTATATCCGGCGGTGATGGTCGAACTGTAGACAGTGCCTGGATAAAATCCGTGTAATAAATTGGTTGATTGAAGCCAGCCATTGTTGTCACCAGATGTGTAGATTGAGGTTCCAATTTTAATTTCTTCTATCCACTCAAAATTAGAGCTCACGCCTGAAACGTCACAATAGGTTTGTTCATAACATGCGCCACATCCTTTAGTAGAAATAATAGTTGATGGGCTAAATCCATGTGTGCTATCTGTGCAAATAGTTCTTATTTGAAACTCATACTCAGTGCAGGTATCTAAGCTAGAGAAAGTGATGGGGTAAATGGTGTCAGTGTAGGTAGAAATCCATGTTGATTCGCCATTCTTTCTATATCTAATGTCATATTCAGTTGCATAAAGAATATCTTCCCATGAAAGGATAATCGTGTCAGCAGATGCATAATCGAGAATGAAATCTGGATTATTACAACAGCCATCCGTTTGAAAATTGAAGGTATAGGAATTGGCACTTGTATCCGTACCACAAATTGAACGCACCCATATACTGTAGTTTGTACAAGGAATCAAAGTGTCAAAAGCAATCGTGTCTATTGAGCTTGTTGGAATTTCAATAGCTGCATTTCCACCTTCTTGAATGTAGAAAAGGTAGTCCCCTGAAAAGCCATCCCACTCAAATGATGCGGTGGTGTCAGTAATATCTAGAGATCTTAAATTGTATGGAGAAATACAGGTTGCGCCAGAACAAGCGTTCAGTATGCTGTCAACACAGTTATATGCGTTTAATCTACCTGATGAAGCAACTTCGCCGAATAACACTGGAAGAACGTCTGTTGTTGACAAAATATAGCCTCTCATATCCAATGCTGCTCCAGAAGGGTCATGTTTTACATAATTGATGAACTCAGGACATGGAGTTGAATAAGCAAGAGCAATAGCACCCGCGACACAAGGGGAAGCAAAAGAAGTTCCGTTAGTTGTGTTGTATAAATTTCCTGAAGTGGTTAAGGTAACACCAAAGCCTGGTGCAGCCAAATCAATATGCGTTGGTCCATAACCTGACCCAGCACGTAAATCTTGACTGTTGGTCATTGTAACACCTATTAAATATTCTGATGTACAAGTTGTCGGTAAATCTCCAACCAAATCAACATTTGAATTGCCATTTGTAGTGGCTGCAACATTGAGAATACCGTATGTACCGAGGGTGTCATACATGGCACACCAAATTGGCGCATCTGCCGCTTGACCATTATCAATTCCCCATGAAGCGTTTGTTGCCACAACAAATGCTCCTTCTTGTCCATAAGTGTCATTATATTTTTTTCTCATCACGAGCGGGTAGTTATATGCCGCGATTACGGAGGCCTCATTACTTGCAACTTGGCCTTTTACAATCATCATCTTCACATCCCAATTTACACCAGATACACCTGTAACGTTGTTTCCGGTTGCTCCAATCATTCCGGCAACTCTTGTTCCGTGGCTTCCTGACCCTACAGCATCATCCAATGTAGCTACGTTCCAACCGTCAAAATCATCTGTGTAACCGTTATTGTCATTATCAATTCCATCATTCGGAATTTCGGCGTAGTTATGCCAAATATTATCGACCAAATCAATATGTGAAATATCTACTCCCGATCCTTCAATGATACAAACTACAATAGTGTCGTTGTGAGTTGTAAGTCCGCCTGTTGTGATGTCCCAGGCTTCTGGTGTGTCGATATCTGCATCAACATTTCCACCTGTTTGCCCCGTGTTTTTATGAAACCATTGTTGACTAAATAAAGTGTCTGTTGGGATGGTTTCTCTTGTGGTGATGTAATGATTGAATTGCACATGAATTAAACCCTTCTGATCAGCTATTAATTTTTTAATCTGATAGATATCCTCATTGGCTTGATTAAATTCTAACAAATAAATTCCGGCCAAAGGAGATAATGCCTCAATATTTTTTATCCCAATATTGTTTTCTGATTCAAAATTTCGAGATAATTCTTGAATTGAAATGTTGTTTTCAATCTGAACAATTAATTGATCGGGTTCAAATCCGGCCTGTCCAAAGGACAATATTGAACCTAAAGTGAAGAATAATGCTAATAGATGTTTCATATTTCGCTTTAAAATTAGCGATAGTTTTATAGAATAACGACTCAAATGACTTAAAGGCAAGTATTATTGATTAAAAAGTAGATTTAAACCCGATATGAATTTTAGTTTGCGTGAAATCTAATGGATTAGCATCTAAGACACCGTTTGCAATAATTAATTCTAGTCGGGTGTTCTTATTGTTTAATCCAAATCCGAAACCAGCAGAGTTGGTGTGTCTTTGTCCGTTAGATTTAAATGTTGAATAATCGTACAGAATAAAAATCGACAGCAGATTTATTGGTTTAAATTCAAGTTCGTTTTTAAAAATCCACACATCATTACCCGATAGCTCTAATTCGTAAAATCCTCTGACTGAGTTCAGTCCTCCAAAATAAACCAACTCGTTCTTAGATAAACTGATGTTAGAACTTAATCCTTGAAATTGAACAGTGTTTTTCAGGTGAAAAGATTTAAGAAAATCCAATTTATGCGAATAACCAATTTCATATTTTCGATTCGATATTTTTGATTTATTGTCGTCAATTGTATCGTCTCGGTAATTGTAAAATCCTCCTAAGAGAAAAATTTCGGGATGATAGAATGGGATAGAGGCGATTCTTGGAGGTTTCAATAGTAAAGATGCTCCAATTGTATTTTTTCTATAGTTTCTATATTCGACAGGAGCAGATTCTCTCAAAACAGAACTAGATTCGATTTGATCGAAAATGGTGAATTTAGCAATCGGATGATTATAGCTTAGGTTCAGGGTGATATCTGTTCTAAGAAAAGTGGTGTCTTGTTTACGTAATTCTAAATGTGAGCCTACTCCTAATGGTGTGTTGAATAAATAAGGGTAATCAATTTTACCTTTAAAATCTTGTGTTTTATCCGGGTTACTTTTCCAGCGTAAATCTATGATTTCAGCGCGATTAAAAGAGTTGTATAATTGCAAATTCACATAGCCATTCAGGGCCAATTTACCTGTTTCTTGATCTTGTTGAAAGCCTATGTAGCCATCAGCGCTACTTGATTTTTGTTTAGCGATATATAGGTACAATTCGGCTGAATTGTCTTTGAATAGTATTTGACTTGGACGTACAGTTTTATAAAGATTTGACGCAGAAAGTAAAGAAGAGATATTGGCTATTTTTTTCTCATTGTAAATATCCCCAGGTTTTATCCCAATAATATTGAGAATGGTTTTGTCGTGAATCTTTTTTTCAGATTTGATATGAATTTTATTGATGATATAGGCATTTCCAGAATCAATATGATAGGTCAAAGTAAGCGTGTTATCCTCTTCCTGTTGATCAGTGATTTCAACTTGGGCAAAAGGATAACCGTTGTTTTCAAGAAAAAGTAATTGAGCATTGATTGACTTTGAGAGGTCAGAATAATTACGATTTTTTGTTGAATTGTTTTTCTTTTTGTCTCCGTTGATCAGATTAATCTTATCGAATTTTGAGTCAGCTGCAAAGTAGAAATGTGTTCCATTTCCTTTGTAAATGGTGTCAGTTGCCTTTATTCCAGTATAGCCTTGTAATGAAAATTCGTTGAGTGCTCTTGTAAAATATTTTTGATGATTCAGAGTAGAATCTTTAACAACCTTTTCTTTTAGCGTAATCTTATCTAAATGAAAAAACAATTGCGTAGACGACTGCGAATACGCCGACAGGCCAATCAATACTAGTGAAAAAGATATGAGAAGACTTTTACGCATTTTTTATAAAGAACGTAAAAATCTCACTAAAATTGGAATAAAGTTAAGCCAGTTGCTCTGCAGATCCAGCTTCTTGCTGAATACGACCTGGATACACTTTTAACGCCTCCTTTAGGCATTCTACAGCTGATCTTAGGGCGTCTTGTTCTAAGACATAAGCTATTCTTGCCTCTTGCAAACCTTTATTATCTGAAGCATAGAACCCTGCCAATGGTGCCATCATTACAGTTTTACCATCATGCTCGAACTCTTCTAGAAGCCATTGACAGAATTTTTCGGTTGAATCTACCGGGAACTTAGCAACACAATAAAAAGCTCCTTTCGGATTAGGGCAGTATACACCTGGAATTTCATTTAATCCTTTAACTAAAATATCTCTTCTTTGAACGTATTCAGAAATGACTTCATCAAAATAGGATTGTGGTGTTTTCAGGGCTCCTTCACTTGCAATTTGGCCTAAAGTCGGTGGAGATAATCTCGCCTGAGCAAATTTTAAAGCAGTAGCTAAAATTTCTTTATTTCTTGAGATAAATGCACCTATTCTTGCTCCACACATTGAATATCTTTTAGAAACTGAATCAATCAATATTACATTTTGCTCAATTCCTTCCAAATTCATTACACTATATGGCACCGCACCGTCATAACAAAACTCTCTGTAAACCTCATCTGCAAATAAGTAGAGGTCATGTTCCTTTACAATATCTCTTAATTGCTCTAATTCCTCTTTAGAGTATAGATAACCTGTTGGATTTCCGGGATTGCAAATTACAATTCCTTTGGTTTTTTCATTAATTAAGGCTTCAAAGTCAGCAACTGGGGGCAAAGCAAAGCCATTGTCAATAGTTGCAGTTACAGGAACAACATTTATACCAGCAATTTTAGCAAAGCCATTATAATTTGCGTAAAACGGCTCGGGAATAATCACTTCGTCTCCTGGATCAAAACAAGATAAAAACCCAAATACAATGGCTTCTGAACCACCTGTTGTAATCATTACTTCTTCAGGAGTAACTTCAATACCGCAAGATCTATAATATTCTGCTAGACTTCTTCTATAATTTGCACCCCCTGCTGAATGACTGTATTCAATAGTCTTTCTGTCCATTACACGTATGGCATCAATTGCAACTTCAGGAGTCCTAATATCAGGTTGTCCGATATTTAAATATAATACAGATTTTCCCATTTTTTCTGCCTTTTCCGCAAAGGGAACGAGCTTTCTAATAGGTGACTGGGGCATGTTTTGGCCCTTTTGCGAAATTTGAGGCATAGCAAGAATATTATTTTGACAAAAATAAAGAGATTATTTCGACCTCGCTTATTTTAAAGCTGGAAAATTAAACTGATAATGGAATCCTTTTTCAGTACTCAATGAAACTGTTCCATCCAATTGCTCTGTCAAATCCCAAACTAATTCCATTCCCAACGATTCCTCTTTGAGTTCATCAATACTTAAATCAGCACCAATTCCATCATCTTGAATTAACAAAATAGTTCCATTTTCTATTTCATTTAATTCTACAATAATACTTCCTTTCTCTAAGCCTTCAAAGCTGTGCTTTAAAGAGTTAGAGATACATTCGTTAAGAATTAGTCCTAATGGAATTAAGGTGTCAATTCCATATTTTACTTGCTGAACCTTCAGTTTAATTTCAATATCTGTTTGAGTTTCATACGATCCTTTTATGTGACCAATTAACTCTTCAACATATTCTTTAAAATCAAGTTTTGAGATATTATCGGATTTATATAATTTTTCATGAATCAGAGACATAGATCTGATTCTGTTTTCAATTTCAATCAATTTTTGTTTAAAGTTTGATTGATTCATGAATTCAGATTGGATTCGAATGAGGCTGTTGATGATCTGAAAGTTATTTTTAACCCGGTGATGAACTTCTTTCAGCAAGATTTCTTTTTCCTCTTTAGGTACTGAAGATTTTTCTAAATTTTGTTTCTCTTTTTTGCTCTTTATCAATCTCCTGCGATAGGCAAACAAGAATAAAGAGATAATCACAGAGAATATAATTAAACCTGAGATAATGAGGTAAATGTTACGTTTAAATACGGTGTTTCGAAGCTCCTCATTTTTATTGATAGTTTCTTGGAGCTCCTTCTTAAGCTTTAACTGTTCTTTTTGAATACTATCAGACAATAACTCGAACTCAATCAGTTCATACTCAAGGGTGTTTTTTGGGTTGAGTTTTTTCAAAAATTTCTCACCATCAATATGTAATTTGTAATAATTGGCAGATTCTTTATAATTACCAATTTGGAGATGAGACTCGGCAAGAGTTATATAAAACTCTTTTTCGTATTCGATATCCTTATACGGTTTGATCATTGCGAGTCCTTTTTCACCATAAAGAATGGCATTTCTCCAATCACCAAGTTTAAAATAAATCCTAGAAAAAATTTCTAACTCACCGGCAATACCGAATTCGTCATTTCTCTCGGTTTTAAGTGTTAAAGAAGAGTCTGCATATTGAAGTGCAGTGTTGTAATCTTCCATTTTAATATGGAGGTTAGCCAAATTATGGAAAATGTAACTTAAACCTGCTTGATTTCCGGTGGATTTTCTAATATTTAATGTTTTATTCATGTAAAACATAGATGAATCAAACTGTTCTAGGTTTTTATACACATTGCCTAAATTGTTATAACAGTTAGCAACAGCATTTTGATTATTCGCTGGAATAAATATTGCCAAGGCCTCATGATAATAGGTTATTGCCTTTTCAGGCTCTCCGATATTTTTAAAAACATTGCCTAAATTGATTTTTGTGCTTCCCTGTCCAGCGGTGTCTTTCAACGCATGGTAGTAGTTGTATGATTTGGTTAATGAGTTTATGGCGTTTGAGTATTGCCCCATATGTTTATAAGAAACGCCTAATCTGTTGTATCCTCCAGCTAAACCGGCAGTATCAAATGTTTCGGCATAAATTAAAACTGCATCCTGATAGTATTTAATAGATTCTGCATATAAACTGGCAGAGGATTTATAGCTACCTAACTTATATAAAACATCAGCGAGCAGCTTTTCGTCATTTAATGATTGAGCAATTTTCTCAGCTTTATACAATTCATTTATAGCGCTATCTAATTCATCATTTTTCTTGAATACTTTGGCCTTTTCAAAATGATTTTGAATAATGAACTCGGGATCGTTTGAATTGAAGTTTATTAAGTCAGATGAATCCGATTGAGATAAACACAGGTTCCCCAAGGCTATTATAACAAGTATAAGTGAGGAGCGTAGTTTCAAGGTAGTGTTTTGTACAAATTTAAGAATTAATGGGATTCTAAACTAATAATTCAGTTTTTGCTATTTAGATTAAGTATTTTTGCATCTGATGGCTGAAAAAACGAAGTTTGATTTTGTCTTATTGAAGAGGTTGATGCATTATCTAAAGACGCATCCCTACGTTAGTTTGGCATCATTAATTGTTGTGGTTTCTATTGCTTTGATTAGCGTTTTACAGCCAATTATGATAGGCGAAATCGTGGATCGGTTTATCCAAGATGAAAAATGCAACGATTCTTTAATTCAAAGTTTCATGTATCGCTTGGAACCTTCGGCTGCATTAAGTGATCAATTATTAGCATGGACAATTGTTGTTTTAATCTTATTATTCCTAGAAGGGATAATGACCTTTTTCTCTACTTATTTAGGGGCGCTATTGGGGCAATCAATTATTAAGGACATGCGAATTCGATTGTTCAAGCATTTGAATTCCTTTAAGTTAAAATACTTTGACAGAACTCCTAATGGAGTTGTTGTGACGAGAATGGTGTCGGATATTGAAGCCGTTTCTGAAGTCTTTTCAACAGGATTTATCACCATGATTGGAGACATAATTAAACTGTCGGCAATATTAATAGCTTTATTTTTAACCAATTGGCAACTTGCCTTGTTGACCTTGATTCCGGTGCCTATATTGATCTTTTCAACGCGAATATTTGCCAAGGCCATGAAGAAGTCTTTTGAAAAAGAACGAACGCAGGTTACCAAGCTCAACACTTTTGTTCAGGAGCATATTTCTGGAATGATGATCGTTCAATTGTTTAGCAGATCAAAACGTGAATACAACACTTTTAAAGGAATTAACGCGGAGCATAAGCAGGCACATTTAGATGCGATAATGGCCAATTCGATATTTTTCCCGTTCGTTGAGTTATTGAGTTCATTATCCATTGCTGCAATCATTTTCTGGAGTTTATTTCAAATGGATGCGGTTGAAGGAATCAGTGTATCTACCGGTGAGATTTTTGCATTTATTCTTTTGATTTATAAGTTGTATCGTCCAATTCGTCAAATGGCCGACAGATTCAATGTACTGCAAAGAGGAATGGTTAGAGCAGAACGAGTTTTTGAAATGCTAGATAGAAAAGAGCATATAGATGACAGTGGAAGTTTAACAGAAGTTGATTTTTCTCAGAAGATTGAATTTAAGGATTTGTGGTTTGCTTATAATGATGAAGATTGGGTGTTGAAAGGAATTGATTTTACCGTTCAACCAGGTCAATCTGTTGCATTAGTTGGGGCAACAGGGGCAGGGAAGTCAACCATAATCAATTTGTTGACGCGTTTTTATGAATTTCAAAAAGGTGAATTATTTATCGGCGATCATTCCATTCGAGAAATTGAACTTAACACCTTGCGAAAAAGTATTGCAATAGTACTACAGGATGTGTTTTTATTCTCAGATACGATCATGAATAATATCACACTTGGAAACAAGGAAATAACCAAAGAACAAGTGATTGAGGCGGCCAAAGAAGTGGGTGCTCATGATTTTATCATGAACTTGCCTGATGATTATAATTACAATGTTAGAGAGCGTGGAGGGGTGCTTTCTGTTGGACAGAAACAGTTGATTTCATTCATTCGAGCTTATGTTTATAATCCTAAAATTTTGATTTTAGATGAGGCGACAGCAAGTGTTGATTCTGAATCAGAAGAACTTATTCAAAATGCTACCAATAAACTTCAAAAAGGAAGAACTTCAATTGTTATCGCGCATAGGTTGTCAACGATAGTCAATTCAAATGAGATTTTGGTGATTGATGATGGTAAAATTCTTGAGAGGGGAACTCATCAAGAATTACTTGATTTAGATGGTCAATATAAAAAGTTGTACGATTTAAATTTCTCTTAGGCCGTCTTGCCCAATGATTTGAAGAAGGTATTCAATAATACTCCTGACAAGATTAATACAATGCCAATTGACGAATACCAGCCTAATTCTTCGTTAAAGATAAAGAATCCGGCCGCCACAGCATAAATGGCCCCAACATATTTAATAGGAGTAACTTTTGCAGCAGCATCCGCATGGAATGCTCGAGTCATTGAAATTTGAGCTGCTTGTGTTAAGACACCAATTGCAAGCAATATCAACCATTCAATTCCCTGTGGCACAACGAATCCAAAAATAAGACATGCAGTAAGCATTAGAGGAGTTGCAATTAAAGGAAAGTACATGACAACAGTAATTGGTTCGTCAGTTTCCCGGCATTTCATAATGGCATTGTAGGCAATTCCAGAGATGATTGCAGATATTAGGCCTAATAACAACCATATAGGATTAAACGGAACATTTCCATCTTTAAAAAATCCAATCCAAGCTACGCCTGATAAAGAAATAAAGAAAAACAGCCATTGAATTGGTTTGACTTTTTCTTTCTGTAGTTTAATGGCAAAAAGTATGGTGAAAATAGGAGAGAGGTACTGGACTGTTGTGCTGATAGCAATTGGTAAATGTTTTAGTGTGATGAAAAACATAAGCAATGCGGTTACCCCAGCGAAACCTCTAATGATTAACCATTTTTTATTGTTTCCAAAAAACGGAATTTTTTTATGTCGGATGATGGCAAAACAAATGACCAATGAAATTATAGATCTGAAAAAGACCAATTCATAGGAGGGGTAATCTTGAATCTCAAGAAATAAATCCCCGGAATTCGATAAGATTTTAACGCAAATATTAATCAGCGCAAAACACACTGAAGATAAGAGCATATAAAGAATTCCTCTATACATTTTGCGAAGTTAATAAACTTAAAAGAAGCTGAAAATAATTTGAAAGGGTCGATTACACTCTCACTCCGATTACACAGATATCGTCTATCTGTTCAAGTCCTCTCATCCAAAGAGTTATAGTTTCATCTAAGATTTCTTGTTGTTCTTTCATGGGTTTAGCATGAATTTCGGAAAGTAAATCTTTAAAGGCGGAATACTTGAATTTTTTACCCTTAGGTCCACCAAACTGATCCATATAGCCATCTGTGAAAATATAGAACGAATCTCCTTGTTGGAGTTGAATAACGTGTTCGTTAAAGTCTTTGGTCACCACATATCGACCTATTGGTTGCTTGTCTGCTCTAAAGACCTTCAATTCTCCATTTGTAATAAGATATAAATCATTGTTAGCTCCCGAATACTTGAGCTCTAAAGTGTCAGGGTTAAGGGATATTAAAGAGATGTCCATTCCATCCTTCACTTCTGTATCAGATGTTTCAAAGGTTTCTATCACCAAATCTCTTACCTTATTTAAAATTTTAGCAGGTTCATGTAATTTAAATTCACGAACGGTTCTATTTAATGCGTTATTACATACAACACTCACCATTGCGCCAGGTACTCCATGTCCAGTGCAATCTGCAGCGGCTAGCAAAAGTTCTTTTTCGTCAGATGTTTCTAACCAATAAAAATCTCCAGCTACAATGTCTTTAGGTTTGTACATGAAGAAAGAATTAGGAAGATGTTTTTCAATCAGATTTTTTGAAGGAAGAATAGCACTTTGAATTCTCTGTGCATAATTAATTGAATCAGTAATTTCCTTGTTTTTAGCTTCCACTAAATTTTTTTGTTTAACAACCTCAGATGTCCTTTGTGTTACCACTGACTCAAGGTGACGTTGATTCTCAACAAGTTTTTTGGTTCTGAATCGAATGAATAAAACAATAAGAAATAATCCACTTAGGGTGTATAGAAGATAGGCCCATCCGGTCATCCACCAAGGGGCATGGATAATTATAGCATAAGCCAATTCATCACTCCAAATTTTTGAATCAGAAATGGCTCTGACTTTAAAAATGTATTCTCCCGGAGAAATATTACTGAATACCGCACGGTTTTCAGATGAAAGTGGGCTCCATTCGTCATCATGGCCTTGTAATTTATATTGGTACTGTACCTTGTGAGGTGCTGACCAATCTATCCCTGAAAAATAGAACGTAATGTGGCTTAAGTCGTAGGGTAATTCAAGCTTATCTGGACAATTTGTAAAGGGTTCGATTTCACCGAACTGGATGCCATTCAGAGTTTTTAAATCAGAATCGCCCAAGTGAAACTCAACTCCTGCATCAATTGAATCTTTTAGTTTTCTATAGTCAACAAATGTTTGATGTAATCTGATGTCAGTTATTTGCAGGAAAGGTGGTTTTGAAACTTGCTCGTATTTTTTCAAGTCCAGCATTGCTAATGCTTTTCCGGTTCCCCACCATAATCGGTTTTCATCATCTAGGCATACTGAGTTAGGGTAGAAGTCAGAACCTTTTAGTCCATCTAATTTTCCAAAACTCGTAATATCTACTTGACCACTGTCATTAATTGAAAACACATTAAGACCTTTTTCTGTACCGAGCCACAAGTCTCCATTGTTATCCTCAACAATAGACCAGATAATGTCATTGCTGATTCCGTTTGCAGTACTGTAAATGATGATCGTATCTTGACTAAACTTATTCAATCCACGTCCTTCTGTTCCTGCCCAAATATTGCCTTCTGAATCCTCAATCAAGGAAATAATTGAATTATCACTTAATCCTTCCCTTACCGTATAATTCGTGATGTTTTGTCCATCATAAATCGAAATTCCTCCACCTTTTGTTCCAAAATACATCTGACCTAATGAATCTTCCAGAATTGATTGCACTGTATTATTACTTAAACCTTGTTCTTCAGTAAAATGACTGAAGGTATAACCGTCATATCTAGTTACCCCTCCCATAAAAGTTCCGAACCATAAATCTCCAACACTATTTTCGTAAATAGAGAGCACGATATCTCCTGATAAACCATTATCTGAGTTATAATTTGTGAAAGTTTCACCGTCAAATTTAGAAACACCGTTTCCATTGGTGGCAAACCAAAAATTACCTTCGTTATCTTGATGAATAGCCCGAACCGTATTCAGAGCTAGTCCTTGTTCTTCAGTGTAATGGAAAAAAGATTTTCCGTTGTATTTACTAACTCCATTGTTGGTGGCAAACCATAAAAATCCTTCTCTATCCTGGTAAATATCTCTCACGATATGGTCCAGTAAACCCTGTTTTTCAGAATAATTTTCAAATGAGCGTTCATTGTAAACATTGGCTCCAGCTCCGAATGTACCGAACCAAATATTTCCGTCAGAATCTTCTAACAACGACCAAATGATATTGTTACTCATTCCTTCTTGAACAGTAAACTTTTTAAACTCAAAGCGATTGTACATGCAAGCACCTCCTCCCTCTGTTCCAAACCACATATTGCCATAATTATCTTCTAAAATGGCCTTGATGTGATTGTTACTTAATCCCATATCTTCTGTGTAAGTAATGAACGAATAGCCATCATACATACAAATTCCCGAGTCTTTTGTTCCTATCCACAAGTTTTCCTCATCATCACAAAATATGACAGATACATTATTGGAGATTAAGCCCTCATTTGTTCCGAAATGAGTAAAACCTTCACCATCAAATTTGTTGACTCCGGCACCGTCTATACCTGCCCATAATTGTCCTTTTTCGTCAAATGAAATTGATGTAACGTAATCACCACTCATTCCTTGTTCTAAGCCATAGGTTGTAAAGTGCGTACCATCAAACATACTAATACCTTGACCGGTAGCAAACCAGATATTGCC
>JAUHXX010000359.1 GCA_030426825.1 Bacteroidia bacterium
ATAGAATGGAAGTTTACATTCCAGAAGAGTATGCAAGCGATATCATAGCCATATCTGAATCCTTTGGCGTTGATGCACAAATTGTTGGTCGCGTAGAAAATGCTGCTAGTAAAAAATTGACGATTAAATCTGAATTCGGTGAATTCAATTATGAGTAAACTATGCTGGCACTTATCATATTCGGAACAAGAGGTGTTCGCTCAACCATAAAAGAAGGTCAGTTTTTTTGTCCTCAATGCGTGAGTGATCAAAGCTATAAGCATAAAAAGGTAACCCAATTTTTTACGCTTTACTTTATTCCTCTTATTCCCTTGTCAAATAAGGGAACTTATGTCGAGTGTCAAAGTTGCAAAAATACCTACATTGAACGTGTGCTAGATATGGCCCGTGTGGTACAAGTTGAAGAAAAACAACGCGCAACCCCGGTTGAGCAAATTCAAAACAGGTTGAACGAACCTGCCGCACCTGCAATAGCTGCAGCTGCGGCAACAACACCACAATCATCAAGTACGGGAAGTTCAAAGGCAGAAATTCTTTCAGAGAAACAAAAAGCAGTAAAAAAACTATTGATCATGATGATCCTTGCAGATGGTAAGGTTGAAGATTCTGAAATTCACATGTTCCATAAAGTGTACCGCGAAGTGACCAATGGAATTGTAGCAGATATTTATCGCGAAATTGATCAAGTTAAAATAGAAAATAAATTACCCCATCAATATTTAAAAGAAGCAAAGTCATTTTTAAATGATGAAGGTAAAAGAGATATTATAAAGGCGTCAATGATGATCGCTGCGGCTGACGGAGATATTGATCCTTCTGAAATCAGAATGGTAGAGAGTTTTGGTAAAAGTCTAGAATTAAGACCGGCTGAAGTAAAAGAATTAATTGCTGAAATAACAGGCTAAAATGAGTGATATATTACAAAAACTTGAAGCGATTAACATTCGTTTCGAAGAAGTTGGACAACAAATTGTCGATCCAGATATCATAGCGGATATGGATAGATATGTCAAACTGAATAAAGAGTATAAAGACTTGGAAGAAGTCGTTAAAGCCTATAAAAAATATAAAAACGTAGTTGATAATATAGCTTCATCAAAAGAGATTCTTTCAAATGAAACGGATCCTGAAATGAAAGAAATGGCTCAAATGGAATTGGATGAGTTATTGCCCTTAAAAGAGGAATTAGACGAAGAACTGAAGATCTTGTTAATTCCAAAAGATCCTGCTGATGATAAAAACGTAATCATAGAATTACGTGCTGGAACTGGAGGAGATGAAGCATGCATTTTCGTAGAAGACATTTTTAGAATGTACACTATGTATTTTAAAACATTAGGCTGGAAGGTTGAAGTGGCAAATACGAATGAAGGAGGAACGACAGGTTATAAGGAGATTTCATTTGAGGTGACAGGAGATGGCGTTTATGGGATGATGAAATTTGAATCAGGCGTTCACCGAGTTCAACGTGTGCCTGATACAGAATCGCAAGGACGTGTGCATACTTCTGCAATTACTGTAGCGGTTATGCCTGAGGCAGAAGAAGTAGATTTTAACCTGAACATGGCAGATGTAAAAAAAGATACCTATCGAGCTTCAGGTGCAGGAGGGCAGCACGTAAATAAAACGGAGTCTGCGGTTCGTTTAACGCACATACCAACAAACACGGTAGTTGAATGTCAAGATGGTAGATCTCAGCATAAAAATTACGAGAAAGCCCTACAAGTGTTAAGAACAAGATTGTATCAGGCTGAGTTTGAAAAGTTGGAGTTAGAGCGTGCTGCACACAGAAAATCATTGGTGTCTACTGGAGATCGATCTGCAAAAATTAGAACCTATAATTATCCGCAAGGAAGAATTACAGATCACAGAATTAATAAGACAATGTATAATTTATCTGCATTCATGAATGGTGACATTCAAGAGATGATTGATGCCTTAAAAATGGCAGAGAATGCAGAGAAAATGAAAGAAGGAAATACTGCCGGATGACAAAAGAACAACTCATTCAAGAAATAAAAACGAAACGATCGTTTTTATGTGTCGGATTAGATACGGATTTGGCTAAGATCCCTAAGCATTTGCTTGACTGTGAGGATCCCATATTTGAATTCAACAAGCAAATCATTGATGCAACGAAAGATTTTTGTGTTGCCTACAAACCAAATATTGCCTTTTACGAGTGTCATGGAAGTAAAGGGTGGGACTCCTTAAAAAAAACCATTGACTATATTCCCAAAAACATCTTTACTATAGCTGATGCTAAACGAGGAGATATCGGAAACACATCCAGTTATTACGCAAAGACCTTTTTTGAATACATGGATTTTGATTCTGTGACCGTTGCGCCATATATGGGAGTTGATTCGGTTACACCGTTTTTAGAATTTGAAGATAAGTGGGTTATTTTATTGGCTCTCACATCCAATAAAGGTGCGTTAGACTTTCAAATGACAACTGATGCTAAAGGTGAACGATTATTCGAAAAAGTAATTAAAACTTCTTCTTCATGGGCAGGTGATGATAAGTTAATGTACGTAGTTGGTGCAACAAGATCAGAAGGAATTGGTGAGGTTAGAGCAATTGCACCTAATCACTTTTTTCTTGTTCCAGGTGTTGGAGCACAAGGAGGTTCACTTGAAGATGTAACTCAATACGGCTGGAATGAGCAATGTGGTTTATTGGTTAATTCATCAAGGGGAATAATCTACGCCGGAAATGATGAAAATTTCGGGAATGCAGCGGCAAATGCTGCTCAAGATTTGCAAAAACAAATGGAATCTATACTAACGGCGAAGAAATTTATTTAATTAGTTGCCATGCCAGATAGAAGAAGAACTCCAGAGGAAATTAAGCGCTCATTTGAGATGGCCAAAAAAATGGCTCAACGCGAGAAAAAAAGAGAGAACGAATTAAGCGTTAAGTACGCCAAAAATGCACTGATTGTTTTAGCCGTAATTCAAGGCTTGGTTGCTGCATATTATATATCTAATGCACCCTGGATGAAAGAAGAAATAGGACTAGAATTTGGGATTGGAGCCTTATTTGTTGGTTTGTTTTTTCACGCAAAAAAAGACGCCGTTATGGCTTTTCGAATTGCCTTGATAGTTTATGTAGGTATTATTTTCGTCATGGCGACTATCAATTTTGCAACAATTTTTTCAGCTATTTTCTTGAAAGGATTTGTGATTGCAATTTTAGTCACTGGAATGACGGCGGCTAAGAAACTACCTAAACCTGCACCAAAAGATGATGAAATCCTTGA
>JAUHXX010000360.1 GCA_030426825.1 Bacteroidia bacterium
CATCAAGCCGGCTATGAATATAATTATAAAGATCCTATTGGTAGAGGTATAAGATTCGCAGAAGCTGAAAAGAGAGGGTATCCTGATTTTAAAAAGATAGCAAATTGTCCTTGTTGTGGAGAAAAGTCTATGGTTATTTATAAACTTATAATGGATGATATTTTCAATCCTGGAGAGAATCTTATAATAGAATGGGTTAAATGTTATACTTGTGATTATCATTTGAGATATAATGTAGGTGACCCTATGTTTTTTGATCTTAACTCTGAATTAATTTTTGATGTAGATTAAAAAAATAGAACAGAAAATACACCGACTGAAACATTGCGATTTACTGAAACATTACTGAAACATTTAGGCGATTATTTGCTTCCTGTAGGGATTATTTGAATTTTGGAGGCCTTGTAAAATAAGAAAACCGCTTGATTCTATTGAATTCAAGCGGTTCTGTGCAGCCCGTAGGGGAATCGAACCCCTGTTTCCAGGATGAAAACCTGGCGTCCTAACCCCTAGACGAACGGGCCTTTTTTACTAAAGGAGTGCAAATGTATATTTTTTTAATATACCCGCAAATTTATTTTTAAAATTTTTACTCAAAATTATCATTATCTGCCTGAAACTTGAATCCAAGACGCTTTCCAGTTTTTTGTTTTGAATCGCTACTCAAGGTCTGTAACTCTGCAACTGAAACTTGGCTAACAGTCTGGTAAGGAGGTGTTAACAAGTCAAAGTCTATTGCATAAATGGCAATTCTTAAGATCATTTCCCGCATGATATCAGCATTTAAGGTTTGATTCATAAAGTTTTGATAGATGTAACCTAACTGACCCTTACCTTCTACTTTAAAATGATTTTCACTATTCACCAATACTCTACAAATCATATAACCGATATCATGATGTCTATTGAACTCATATGAATCTGCCAAAAAATTATAAACTCGAATTATTCCACAATAGGCATTCAAAGGATTATTCATTACATAAGATGTCTGTGTAGCGAAGTCAGTATTGGGCAGACGAAATACATTCGAATGCATGTGAAAGACTAAAACATCAGAACCTATATATAAATGTGCTTCAGAATCGCCTTTATCTTCTAATCTCAGTCTAATTTTAGAAGCATCCAGTTCTTTATCTAAACTATCAACGACTTCAGCTAACACTTTTTTAAAAAGTCCAAATTGAGTTTTTGTGTTTTTAAATACCTTTTGTTTGTGACCTGATTTCACCTTTAAAAGGTTAATTAGTATTTTTTTTCCTTCTTCTTGGCTCATCTTAATATGCTTTAGCAAAAATTACTCTTTGTTTTGAAGGTTTACCAGTGACCATACACACGCCTTCTTCTTTATCTCCTTCAAAAGGTATGCAACGAATAGTTGCTTTCGTTTCTTTCTTAACCAATTCTTCCGTTTCTGCGGTTCCATCCCAATGCGCCAAAAAGAAACCACCGTTTTCTATTTTAGATTTAAACTCTTCGTAAGAATCAATCATTTGAATGTTCTTTTCTCTAAAATCAAGTGCCTTTTGATATAAATTGGTTTGGATTTCCTCTAATAGGCGTGATACTTCTTTTACGCAATCTGATAAATCAATTACGTTTTTCTCTTGAGTATCACGTCTTGCGATTTCAATTTTACCGTTTTCCAAATCTCTAGGCCCAATGGCTAATCTCACCGGAACACCCTTTGCCTCATATTCTGCAAACTTCCAACCTGGACGTTTATTATCGTCATCATCAAACTTAACCGCAACACCGTTTGATCTGAGCTCTGAAATGATTGGTCCTAGTTTAGATTTTATTTCTTCAAGTTGATCATCACCTTTATATATAGGTACAATGGCAACATGAATTGGCGCTAATGCAGGAGGAAGAACTAATCCTAAATCATCTGAGTGAGTCATAATTAAAGCACCCATTAATCTTGTAGAAACTCCCCATGATGTAGCCCATACATAATCTTGTTTCCCTTCTTTATCAGCAAATTTAACGTCAAAAGCTTTTGCGAAATTCTGTCCTAAAAAGTGAGATGTTCCAGCCTGCAATGCTTTACCATCTTGCATCATTGCCTCAATACAATACGTTTCATCAGCTCCAGCAAACCGCTCAGATTCTGTTTTCAATCCCTGGAATACCGGCATAGCCATAAATTCTTCTGCAAATTTGGCATAAATCCCATTCATTTGTTCAGTTTCTGCGATTGCCTCTGCTTTAGTTGCGTGGGCGGTGTGCCCTTCCTGCCACAAGAACTCAGCTGTTCTCAAAAATAAACGAGTTCTCATTTCCCAACGAACGACATTAGCCCATTGGTTTATCAGGATTGGTAAATCACGATATGATTGTATCCATTTTTTATAGGTACTCCAAATAATAGCTTCAGATGTAGGTCTTACAACTAATTCTTCTTCCAGTTTTGCATTCGGATCAACCATTAATTTTCCTGGATTTTCAGGATCATTCATTAACCTGTGGTGAGTTACAACGGCGCATTCCTTGGCAAATCCTTCAGCATTTTTTTCTTCTGCTTCAAATAAGCTTTTAGGTACAAAAATTGGGAAGTAGGCATTTTGATGTCCTGTTTCCTTGAACATTTTGTCCAATTGATCCTTTATTTTTTCCCAAATTGCGAAACCATAAGGCTTAATTACCATGCATCCTTTAACATCAGAATGTTCAGCTAATTCAGCCACTTTGATGATGTCTAGATACCACTTTGAGTAATCAATTTCACGTTTGGTAATTTTTTCTGCCATTTTTGGTATAATTTTTGTAACTTTTCGTTTGTAAACAAATGTAGAAATAAATTATTTCTCACTAAAACCAAACCACAATGAAAAAGTCAATCTATTTGATCGCGCCTTTGACTTTTCTCATGTCTTGTTCAGGGACATCAGAAATTTTTGATGACGCCTATGATGATGTGAAAGCTCCTAAGATTATTGAAAATGATGATCAAGCGGGGTATTCAGATTATATTAAAAATCAAGAGTCTAACTATCAAGTTGAAGTCGAAGAGGATCAACCTCAAAATCGATCTTTTGCAGGTAACCCATCTTTTTACAATAGCTATGATGACTATTATGAAGAGGACGGACATGTTACGCACAATCACGTTAATAATAATTATTACAATTCGTATCCAAATCAAGGCTTTAATTTTTGCCAATATTCATGTATGAATTTCAACCGTTATGGAAGCTGTTGGCATACTAGACAATACAATGGTTATTACGCTTATCAGACTAATTATGG
>JAUHXX010000048.1 GCA_030426825.1 Bacteroidia bacterium
GGTGCTTGCTAGTGCGAGTAATACAAGTTTGTTTATTTGTTTCATAATTAAATATTTAAAAAGTTATAGTTATATGCATTGCGTAATTTTGTCCTGGCATGTATCGGTTAGAGACACTTTGATAATTTTCGTTAAAAAGATTATTAATTGTTCCGCCTAGGGTAAAATTGTCGTTAAAAGTGTAATTCAGTCCTAAATTAGATACTTGATAACCGTCCAATACATATTGTTGCGAATTATCGGTAGTTGTATAAACATCGCTTACAAATAACCACTGGTAATAGGCCGATATGTTTTTAAAAGCATATCCCAGACTGGCGGTAGCTTTATGTTTTGGAACATAAATGAGTTGCGTATCTAATTCTTGGTTTTTAGAAATGGTATAAGCGTAAGTACTGTTAACAGTAAATTGATGGTGTTTTAAGGCTTTTACATATTGTAAACTACTTTCTAGTCCGTAAGTTTTTACATGATCTGTATTAACGGGCTGCCAAAGTGCTCCGTTTGGTAGCCATCTAATCATATCTTTAATGTCGTTGTAAAAGACTGTTGCTGTAATAGCGAAATTTTTGATGTTTAAGTGATTGCCAATTTCTATCTGGTAAGCCGTTTCGGGTTTTAAATTGGGGTTGCCACTACCTTCCCAATACAAATCGTTAAATGTTGGTATTCTGAAGTTTTTAGAACCGTTTAGCGTTACAGTAATATCTGCTGCGCTAGCTACGTTTTGAACATTTAATGTTAGGCTAGTACTAGCTCCAGCTACCACCGTACTTAATTGAGCAGGAGACGCTAAAGTGTATGCAACATCAACGCATGGAATGGTGTAAGTAACATTGTAATTACCCGTAGTCGTTACACATCCATTTGCAACAATGTTAATGGTGTTTGAACCTTCTATTAAAGTTAATACGGCTGTCAATTCATCTGTCAATGGGTTATAAACAAATGGAACGTTATTGCCATTATGTGTAAATACAATCTGACTTTGATTGTCAATTTCTGAAATTGAGGCAACAAAATTATATTGCGCTTGTGAAGCAACATCAGTATTGGATGACAAGTCAATTATTGGTGCATCACAACCGTCATGTTGAATTGTATAAGTGATGGTTTCCGCACTACATGCCTTAGCAAATGTGACTACAACAGTATTCGATCCATCAACCAAAGTAAGATTACTTGTGATCAAATCGTTAATGAAAGTATGTGGTACAACATTCCCGTTATGATTTACGGTTATAGTGCTGGCATCCGCATGCTGAGCTACTAAACTAAGTGCATACAATTCATCTCCAATTGATGTATTTAATTGATTAGGTGTTGATAAAGCATATACGATTGAATCGCATGGAACCGTATAGTTAACAGTTAGTGTCTCGGAATCATTTGCACATCCATTTGCATTAATAACAATAGTATTTGCTCCTTCAATTAAACTTACATCAGCTGAGAATTGTCCAGTTTGTGGGTCAAACACGCTTGATGCTGGTGCTCCATTGAATAGAATTTGCAATTCACTTTGGCTACTTAGGTTTGTAGCAGTTCCAGAAACCGTGTAGTTTGCCGAATTTACATTTGTTGAAGCCGAGTTCAATGTAATTACAGGTGCTTGACATCCATTATATTGAACTGAATAAGTAATCGTTTCTGAGCTGCAATCATTAGTCGCAGCTACAACAATTGAATTGGCCCCATCTATCAAAGTGATGTTCTGAACAGATAAAATATGACTGGCAGGGTCGTAGTTGAACGGAACGTTTGTTCCATTTAATTTAACTGATAACTGCTGCTGACTAGATACTTCTTGAATATTCATAGTAATCGCGTATCCAGGAACAACTACTGTTTGGGACAAGCTGGTAGGTGTCATCAAACTGTAAGTGATAGGTGAACAAGGCACTTCATAAGTAACGTTGATTGTCTCATTCGCAACTTGACATCCATTAACAGAAATTACAATGACATTAGCTCCTTCATGAAGATTAATTGCTGCAGTCAGTTGATTTGTTGGATCATCAAAATTGAAGTTTTCTGATTGGCCATTAACCGTTAACGTGATGTTTCCGGCACCATTAGAATTTGTAATGGTAGACGTTAAATTAAGGGTTGATTGATTGACAACAGCTCCAGAGGTAATTCCACTCGTTGCAATAACCGGTGCTTGACATCCATCATAATTAATAGTGAAATTAACCGTTTCTTGGCTACAAGCATTTGACAATGAAACAACAATGGCGTTCGATCCATCCACAAGCGTTAGGTTCGGAATTCCAATTGTTCCAGCAATAGGATCGAAAACCGTATTTACGTTTGCTCCATTGAAAGTCGCACTAATTCCAGAAGCCTCTAAAGTACCGTTAACGTGAAATAATATCCCATAATTGGCATTGGTTACCACTACCGGGTTAGTAGATGGCGTCAACAGATTTACACTTAGCGGTGTACAAGGGATTTCATGAGTATAAGTTAAATCTTGAGTTGCTGAACCGCAAGAGTTGGTAGCCACGATTGAAATTTGATTTGCACCATCTTGCAAATTAATACTCGCCGCAAATGCTCCAGTTTGAGCATTTAAAGTGAATGGCTGCGAAATACCGTTTACAATAAACTGAATTTCGTTCAAATTTGCATGAGTAATTTGTGCGCTAATATTTAAATTCAGATCAGCAGTAACCAGATTATTACTAGGGGAGATTGAGCTAATAGTTGGCAAGAAACACTCTTCTCTCGTAATATGATAAGTCAATGTCGCAGTTCCACAATCATTAGTAGCAGTAATTACAATGGTATTGTTGCCAATAACAAGGTTAGCGTCAACTATAGCCATTGCTCCGGTACCAGGGTCGTATTGAATTGCGATAGGTTGACCATTAAGAGTTGCTGTAATATTGCCTGCTCCTGAAACATTTGCTACACCAGCTTGAACTGTTGCCGTTGTGTTTTGCGTTGTAAATGTCGTTGTGCTGAATGCAACAATTGTAGGATCATTGCATGGAGCAGTTGGCTCAACATAATTCAATGTGAAAGTTGCTTGGTTTTGTCCGCAAAGATTGGTTGCCACAACTTTGATGGCGTTTGAACCAGGTGATAAAACTGTTGCTTTAGATGCCACTGATGTACTTGCATTGTACACCATGAAGCCTTGACTTGTACCATTCACAAATAATTCAACTACAGTTTCAGGCGAATGATTATTGATTTGTGCGTCAATGGTAACATTCGGGTCATTTACTGTAGAATATGGTACTGGATGGATATAACCTACTGTTGGGATTAAACACGGAGTTTCATCTTTTTTATAAGTAACGATAGACATGGCGTCAGCAGTTCCATCATTGTTAGTAACCACGATATCAAAAACATTGTTTCCTTCAATAAGGTTACACGGATAAATGATCTGATGATTAGCGTTAAATGTGTATTGAGCATCATTGATTAATGCACCGTTGAAGAACAATGATATTTGCGATTTCGTATCAATGTTTGTTGTGTTGGCTGTCATTGTGAAATTCTCTACAGACACCAAGAAAGGAGATGAAGGAGGATTCACGTAACTCACAGTTGGTGGAGCAGGAACAACAGGTTTTTTGTAAATAATTAATCGCGTGTCTGAATCAGTTCCGGCAGTATTGGTACCAGTTATTTTAACCGTGTTTAATCCTTCATTTAAAACCAACGGTAAGTTGACAATTTTTGTACTTGTATTATAAGTAAATGCATTCGTCAGATTTCCATTAACCAGCACAGTTATATTGTTAGCTGAACTTACGTTTAGCACAGAAGCAATTAAGTTGACGTTTGGTGTATTGAATTCTTGGTTGTCTTGAGCAGGATAAGTGATGTTAACCACTGGAGGTGCTTGTTGAACGGTTTTCTTGTAAATCAAAGTAGTCGTTTCAACATCTTGTCCATACTGATTCGTTCCTGTGATTTCTATAACATTTGAGCCTGGCATTAAGTTCGTTGTAAATGCCATTTCTTTTGAAGAAGTACTGTAAGAGAAATTGTACGACTGAATGCCGTTTATTTTTAGCGTAATATTTGAGGCACCAGCAACATATAATACTTTAGCTCTTACATTGTAAGAAGGGTTATATACTACGGTTGGATCCGTTAGCGGGTCAACATAGGTTACGATAGGCGGCTGTGGAATTTCAGGACGCTTATAAATGATAGTTGTCGCTTCGTAATCTGAACCTGCTTGGTTCGTTCCAGTAATTTCAATGATGTTTGCCCCTGAAATCAAGTTCATGTTGAAATCCACGTGCTTATTGCTTGGGTTATAATTGAAATTGTTCAAGTTATTACCGTTAACTACAACTTGGATATTCGATTTTGATTGAACATTCAGGACACTGGCTGTAATATGAATAGCTTGTTGATTTGTGTTGTATGGATCAACTGATGGGAAGATGAAATCAACGATTGGTGGTTGAATTTGTTCTGGTCTATTGTAAATGATTTTAACTGTCTTACTGTCGCTTCCAACAGCATTTGTACCAGTTACTGTAACCGTATTGGTTCCTTCAGAGAGGTTTAAAGTTGCTCCCAGATTTTTTGTAGTAGTACTGTATGAGAAGTTGGTCAAATTAACTCCGTTGAAATAAACCTTAATTTGAGATTTGGAATCTACATTCAATACAGTTGCTGCCAAATTGAAAATACCATTAGCAGTAGTGTAAGGTGAATAAGGAGGATTCGTAATCGTAACGATTGGCGGTTCAGGTCTAGGTTCATCTTTTTTATAGATAATGATGGTAGACTCGTAATCTTGGCCCGCATCATTTACCGCTGTAATTTCAAAGATATTCTGACCTGGCTGGAGGATAACGGTACTCGCAAATTTGTCAGAAGTTGCGTTATAGCTGAAATTATTATTGATGTTCCCATTTTGTTTAAAGGTTACATTCTGTTTACCATTTACATAGTGAACGTTTGCCTTAATGATGAACTGTGCTAGCTCTGTTGTATATGGACTTGAGCCCGGGTCATAGATATCTACGATAGGTTTTTGCTTCGGTCTATTATCTATAACCGGAGTCACATTATTGTTTGTGTTATCCATGATGTCCGTTGTGTCGTCATCAATCGGGTCATCATCAATCGGTCTGTCATGATTTCCGCCAAATAAATGGAATTTGAAACCGGCGCTTGAATAATGATAAATGTCGTTTCCTGTTGTTGGTAGACCTGCTGAGTTGTTCGCATTGATGTCAAATAGATCATTGCTTCTAGTCCAAGTCATTTTATGTGAAATGCCTAATGAAACCCAAGGGGCTAATTGGTAAGATATTCCCATACCAAAACTTGGCATCCAATCAACCTCATAATCGGCATCTGAGCCCGTTACATACGTTTCGTAATTTCCATCTTGATGCGAAAGTAAAGCAGGTTTGCTTAATCCTACATTTGAATAATCGTAAATAGATCCGTTAGAATCGAATAAATCTGCCTTAGAGTTAAAAGCCTTAATCCCAATTCCACCGAAAATTTGAATATTCCAACCTGTATTTTCTCTTAATCGGTTGGTGTTTAGCGCCAACTCTAAAGACCCACTCAAAAGTTGTGTTCTGAAATTCGGTATGAAATATCCTGTACTGTCTTGATATTGTTGAAGGTTGTTAGAATAGCCTGCAGGGAGAACGGTACTAGAGTCTAGCGTATATTGACTCGTAGCTTGTCCGCCCCAAAAACCATGTAAATAGCGTAATCTTAAATCCCAAGAGAAAAGTTTCTCTGGTCGCATTCCAAAAGAGCGACCGAAAGTAAATCCATACCCCCCTTTGATGAGGTTATCAACTTCAGTTCGGGTGTGCCATGTAGCCCCACCGTTTATTCCAAAAAACCATCTGGAATCTTTGCTATAATTAATATGACTTCTTTGCGAGTAACTCGAGAAGCCAAAGGTTGTCAATAAAAGGAGTAGAGTAAAAATTCGTTTCATACGCGTCATATTAAAATTTTGTCTGAAAAAAACATGACAAAACTTGGTCTTGAAAAAGGCTATTACATTTTTCGTACCAAAGTTAAAAAAATGCAGTTAAAAGGATGAAATAAGGCAGTTTATCCTTGCTTTTTTACATTTTGTCGAGTTCTTGTTGAATAAAAAAAGCCTCTTAGGTTGTGCAAATGGGTATTCTTAAAGAGTAGTGTTTGAGGGTTGAGGATGATTTATGTAGATGGCTGGCATCCGTTATTCACTGAAATTTACTTGATTTCCATTTGAATTGGGATTGTATATCTGCAGGCAACATTCTTACCATTAAATTCCCCAGGTATCCATTTGGGCATTCCTTCCATCAAATCAATTATCGCCTTGTCAAACTTAGTAGAATACGACTTGATGATTTTTATATGTTGAAGACTACCGTCTGGCATTACAATGAAAGATACAAATGAGATTATTGGCCCGGGTTTTTCAATTTCATATTTAATATTCTCCCTGATATAAGAAAGGAGGTTTTCAGTGCCACCAGGAAAGTAAGGTTCATTTTCTAGGAAATCATAGATGACTATTTTAGCGATTGTATCAGGTTTTGGCCCGAGGCATCCTAAGGTGTCAATGAAATTAAAATTGGTGTCAAGCTTTAAACTATCTTGACCAATAGATAAGATCGTGGTAAAAATTATTGGAAATAAAAATTTTATCCTAAGCGCCATAATTTCTTTGTGTGCAAAATGAGTGCCATGGTTTGGTTAAATATAGTTCTTGGTTAGAATAGGATTAGGACGTGATTTTGAGCATAGTTCTATGTAAGGTGTAGTTTTCTACCCCTTTCCCAAAATAGATAGATTAATTGCTCGATATCGTTACTTGGATGATTAAGAAAATTGTAGGTGAACTCTAATTTTGAAGATTCAGAATATTCAATAATTATGTTTTTAAATGTCAAACCACCAAATGCTTGAAAGTTAGTTTTGGAAATCACACTTATTTCATTCCATTGAATATTCACATTTTTAAATTGAATGCCTTCTGGCTTAAGTTCAATTACAGTTTTAGAAACTAAAGAATAGATTCCGCCCGCAAAACAGACAAATGCTCCCAACAAGCTAAATATTGAAAATGAGTTTGAAATGGATTTGAAGGTGAAACTTAATATTATAGCAAAGATTAAAAGCACTATTCCACCCAATATTAAATATAAGCCTCTTTTTTTATTGCTTTCCAGTTTAAGTTCCGTGGGAATATTTTCGATTGAATCGTACTTGTTAAATTCGAGAAACTGTTCATTGAAAGTTAGATCTTTAGGGTAGCTCATTTGTCAAATCGCAATAAGTGTTATCGTTTGGCTAAAGTTAGCAATTTATTGCGTGTGAAGTATGCTGGCCAAGCCCAGAATGTTGTCCTTTTCTACCACAATAAGTCAATGGTACAACCAGTGAATTGACCATTCTGGGTGAAGTTTACATGTATCAAGTAAGTGATGCTTTTAAATTCTATTTGATATTCAAGAACTAACTCTCCAAATTCGGTGATCCACTTTTCATTAGGATTTGAAAATTCTTTAGTGAAAGATGCAGTATCAGAATGCGCACAGTAAACCCCATTAATTTGAATTGGACTTACATTCTTAATTTCAACCGATTTTAAACGCTTGATTTTTGATTCTTTCTGATTGTATAATTTGTGAAATTTAAAAGTTATTCCAAGATCATTATAAATGACTTTGAGAGCAGGTTTTGTTTTACTGACAGGTTTTGAGTTATCAATTATACTGTCGGGTGCCCCAATTTCTTTTTTAAGCCTGGTATAGGTTACTTTGTTTAAATCACCTATATCATTCGATAAAGAAACGTTTTGTGTCCATGAGAAGTTTACAATGGAACAAATGAGGATAGTAAAGAGAGAAACTTTTAATTTCATGCTAATAGCAACTAACTTAAAAATAAAGTTAATGACTTTTATTCAGCGGTGAAACAGTGTTCATAAAAAGTGCATCCATAAAAAAGCCTCCCTTGTTGTGCAAGAGAGGCTTCAAAAAGAGTGGTGATGGAGGGATTTGAACCCCCGACACATGGATTTTCAGTCCATTGCTCTACCACCTGAGCTACATCACCATTCGTTGAATGACCTTCGTTTTCAGAAGGCAGGCGCAAAGATAATTAATCAATTTTAAACGGAGTAAATTTTTTTATTTTTTTTCAGGAGGAGGCCAAACATCACTGAAATTCAGCATCTTTATTAATGTATGTACCCATGAATTGAATAATTGTTCCCAATTTTGTGGCATGAATTTGATCATTGATGAAGGTAATACGGCATTTAAATTGGCCATTTATCATGAAGACCAGCTGAAGGCGAAAAAGGTGTTTAACCCCATTGAACGTCAAGAAATGCATTCATGGATCAGTGACTTCATTTCTCAAATAACACATGTGATCGTCAGTTCAGTGGTGGAAAACGGATTGGATTTATCACGTTATAAATTCAATGAAATCATCCTAGATCACACCACACCAATTCCCATTAAGAATGATTATTTAACAAAGGAAACTTTAGGTAGAGATCGATTGGCTAATGCTGTTGGTGCCTGGTTTAAAAATCCCGAAGGAAATTCATTAGTAATAGACTTAGGCACCTGCATAAAGTATGATTTGGTTGGTAAAGAAGGTGTTTATTTGGGTGGAAATATAAGTCCTGGAATAAAGATGAGGTTTGATGCATTGAATACCTTTACATCAAAACTTCCTCAGTTATCTGCAGAAAAAATTGGGTTCAATTATGGGACTGATACAAAATCTAGTATTCTCAATGGAGTGCAGCAGGGAGCTTATCATGAAATAAACGGGTTCATACGCCGTTATTCACATGACTTTTCTCAATTAACAATTTTTATGACAGGTGGAGATGCTAATTTCTTTGATAAACCGTTTATATGTGACATCTTTGCAGATTCAGATTTAACCTTGTTTGGTCTAAATAAAATTCTATCTTATAATGTACAGAACAGTTAAAGTTCTATTTTTTTTAATCATTGTAATGACTTCCAGCGCTGTAGCGCAGAAAGGAACCCATTCTCCGTATAGTTCATTTGGGATAGGAGAGTTGAAAACTAATGATTATGCCGCTTATCGTTCAATGGGTGGAATTAGTATAGCGAATACCGATTCAACCATGGTGAATCATAGTAATCCGGCATCTTATGCGTTTATAGGTAGATTTCGACCGATTTTTCAGGTGGGATTAGATGGGCGTTTATCAACTTTTGAAACAACAGACAATTCAACGAATCAACGTTTTTTCGGGTTGAATCAGTTTCAATTAGGTATCCCGATAAAAAAGAGATGGGGAGCAACGATCGGATTAAAACCTTATTCATTTACAGGCTATCAAATCTCAAATTACATTACCGATACATTATCGGACGGAGAGATTGACACGACACAATTATTCACGAATGAGGGTAGTGGAGGAACGAATCAGTTTTTTATTGGAGTAGGTTATCAACCGCTTAAAAAAACGACCGAAGCTAAGAAGTATGTGATGAGGAAAGACTCGTTAGGAAATGAATTTAAAGATTCAATTTATCTGCAAAAAACAAATTACTTATCGATTGGAGCTAACGCTAATTATCTTTTTGGTTCAAGCAGAAGAATTAGATCTTTTCAGTATGCGAGTTTGGCAAACGGTTACAATTCTAAGGTAATCAATTCATTGCGAGTTTCTGGTTTTCTTTTTGATTTTGGAGTAAATTATCAATATTCATGGACGGCATCCAATACAGCTGGGAAAGGGAGAAAAACGAATTCGATTTCGGTAGGCGCAACGTATTCTCCTGCAATGAAAGTAAAAGCTTTTCAAGATCTTTATTCTTATAGTTATATCAATTTTGGTGGATTTAACGGGTCAGATATCACAGTAGACACGGTTGAATATATAGATGACAATGAAGGGAATATCTATATTCCTGAAAGTTATAAGCTTGGATTTGAATACAGAATTGGTCCGAATGGTTTGAAAAATTCGAACCTTCTAAAAATCGGAGGTGATGTTAAATACCAAAAATGGTCTGCATATAATGAAGAGTTTGGAGAAGCATACAGCAACACTTTAAAAGATCGTCTTGGATTAAGTTTAGGACTTGAATGGACTCCAGCGGCAATACCTGATCTAAGAACCCCATTCTTCAATAAAATCCACTATCGTTTAGGCTTCAACTACACAATGACAGAATTAAGTGTGCTAGATAATTCGAATAATTATACAGATCTAACGTCTTATGGCATGAGTTTTGGATTAGGTATTCCGATTACCATTATCCAAAATTCAAATACAAATATTAATTTTGGGGCGAATTTAGGGAAATTGGGCACGACTGAAAATGGATTAATCCGTGAAAACTATGTAGGATTATTCTTCGGAGTGTCAATTACACCGGGAAGAGGGGATTTATGGTTTTTAAAACGTAAATACGACTAAACTATTTAAAAATGAAATTGAAAACATTAATTATTACATTAATATTCGCAGCAACTGCAAACTTAACTGCGAACGCACAAGAAACAGCTTATAATGAAGAGGACTGCGCAAAGTTCAGAAGTCTTTACTATCAGTATTTAAAGCAAGGAATGTATAAAGATGCAACCTTCTTTTGGTCAAAAGCTTATTCTAATTGTGGAGGTACAGATTCATTAGATGGAAAATTCTTCAAAAATGGACGTGTAGCTTATTTACAAAGACTTAAAAAATTAGATGATACAGCTGATGCTGAAGAAATCAAAAACATCAATGATACTTTAGCATGGGTATATGAGCAAAGAATGCTAATTGATAAAGATGCAGATTGGGCATTGGATTATGCAGTTATGCTTGTTTCTAATAAAAGCGAAGATTTTGAGAAAATTGATGGATTATTCACGAATATCCACACCTTAAAAGATCAAGCTTCTGGAACACAAATCAGATCTTATTTCAGACATTTAATTGTAAATAAATTCAATGCAGCTGAAGCTGAAAACAAAGAGGCTGAAAGAGAGAATGTAATTGAAGAATACATTGTGCTTTCTGAGTACTGTTCTGCCGCTATTAAAAAAGCAGAAGGAATTACTGACCAAAAGAAAAAGGATAGAGCCATAAAAAGTTATGGTGCAGCACAAAGTTTCTTAGATAAATATTTCTTGAAAATAGCAAACGACTGTTCTGTTTTAACACCGGTTCTAGATAAAAAGTTTGAAACTATTCCTGCAGGGGAAGCTGGTTTGAAAGACTTAAACAAGTTCATTGGATTGTTAGAGAAGCAAAAATGTACAGATTCTGAAACCTATGCAAAGTATGTTACTGAATCAGTAAAGAGAAATCCAACTGCTGCAGGTTATGCAGGTTTAGGTACCATACAATCTAAAAATAATGAGAGTTCAGCAGCAATTGAATCATTTCAAAAAGCAGTTGAATTAGAAGGAGAAGGAGACAATAAAAACAAATATTTGTTGTCATTAGCAAGAGCTCAATACATTGGTAAAAGTTATAAAGCGGCTTTTTCAACGGCTAAAAAAGTTGATGGAGATGAGCGTTCAGATGCATTAAAACTTTGCGGAGATTGTATTGCAGCGACAGCAAACAGTTGTGGTAATTCAACCTTTGAGAGAAAAGCGAATTACTGGTTAGCGAATGATTACTACGTAAGAGCTGGAGCTGGTTCAAGTAAATTCCTAAGCAATGCTCCGTCTTCTCAAGAAATGTTTGACGAAGGGGTTTCAGCTGGATCAAGCGTTACTTTATCATGTTGGGGAGAAACAACTAAAGCTAGATAATTAGAACTTTAATAAAACATATAATGAAATGCATTCCTGCCATAATCATGGTGGGAATGTTTTTTTGTGCCAGTTTAGCTTCTTGTGAAAATGATTTAGAGCAAGTTCAAACCATTACAGTGATTGATGAAACTCCAGATGAGGTGGTGAATGATATGCACACCTTGTATTCAGATTCTGGCATAGTAAAGTTTGAAATCATTGCTACACGAATGGAAAAATTTAACGATAAAAACCTGACTATTTTTAAGGATGGTTTTGAAGTGAATTTTTTCAAAGGAAAAGATGTAATCGAAGCTCACTTAGAGGCAGAATATGGAGAGATGAGAATGGATGAAAAATTGGTGGTTGCAAGAAATAATGTAATTTTCACAAATTATATTGAAGGACAAACATTGAAAACCGAGGAATTGTTTTGGCTACAAAATGCCAAAAGAATTAACACCACTAAGCAATTTGAAGTAACAAGCGAAGATTACAAAGCTATTGGTGTTGGATTAGATGCAGACGAGACCTTTAGTGATTATAAAATGCACAAAGTAACAGTAGAGTATAATTTATAGCATATGGATTTTGTTAAATTAAGTAGATTTCAAATGCGTTTTTGGTTTGCCATGGCAGCCTTAACGTTAATTATTTTGGCCATCACTATTCCTATGGGCCATTTCCCAGTTTCTTATTTCTTTGTTCCTGTAGTTTGTGTTGTAATGGCTTTACTCAGAAAATGGCAACTCGGACGTATCTTAAAAAGCTCAGCAGAGAAAAAAGAAAGAGAAGCGAATCAAAAGTCTTAATTCGCAGTTTTAACCTTAATTATTTTACTGCTTCTGTTGGTTTCAGTAATTAAATAGATAGAACCCTTCTCTAATTGATTAGATAGCTTAGCACGCAGCATAAAGGAATTGGTTTTATCGATTAATCCCGCTCTTTTTTGAATACCCTCTTCAGACAAACAGACGTAAGAAATCTGGAATCTTCTATTGTTAAAGAGATTATTGAAGTTGGTGTCCCCTTCTTTTCTTTCATTGTTTTTTTCAGAGTCGTTGAAAAATAAGTAGACGTTTTTACCCGTATTCATGGAAGTAAACGAAGAGAAATATCCAAAATCATTCGTTGTGCTTTGATATTTTGGAATGCATTTCGTCCAAAGATGATTCCCTTTGTTATCAAAGTAACTTGCAATAATTGAATTGTAATTGAAGTAATCTGTTGTGGTTGTAATATTTGAATTGGGGTCGTAAACGCGCTCAACATATTTGTAATATTGCTCGCCAAGCAGATAAAAAGAACCATCATCCATGATCTCAAGATCCTTAATTCGATAATCTTCTAATTCCTTGTCCTTTTTCGTTTTATCACCTTTTGTAAATTGGTTCAATTCTTTTGATGTGAATTTGTGCCAGTTTGAATTTCGGACACTTAAAGCGGCGTCTATTGACAGTGAAAAAACACCGGCAATGCTGCGGTTTTTGGTCTCATTAAAGAAGCCTGCGATATTCAATCCATTCCGCGGTCCAATTTCAAGTTTGATTCCGTTCACCCATTTCCCTTTTAAACGTAATTCAAACTCTTTTAAGAACTCTTTTTTTTCATCAAAAGCCCAAATAGCATATTTATTATTCACTTCGTTGTCATCCGACAATTCACCTGTTCGGATATCAAAGGCGTAATTACACAAGATGTAAATTGGAGAATTATGTGTGAATATGATGCGCTCAATTCTTAAATTCTGCAGAGCCATGGGCGATTTTAGCGTTTTGGTCCATGATTTTTCTCCGTCTAAATTTATTTTTGACAACAGAATTTCTTGTTCTACTAACTGTGTGAATTTTAAATGCCTGGCGATAACAAATCCCTGATGATTTTCTGATTCTTCGATATACTGTTCGTAGTCATTAGAAACTGTATCTAAAATCTGATAATTGATTCGTTCAAATCCTTGATCAAATACTTCAAGTGCCAATAATTCTGTTTTATCACGTTCAGATTGCATCCTTGAAAAAAGATAAAACTGATCGTTTTGGTAAAAAATTTCCAGTGGTTCATTGGTATAACCATCCTCAATAATATGATAGAGATCTTTGCTTTCCATCAAGGTGAGATCATTTTTATGAAATTGACGGATGATTAATTCTTGCTTTCGTTTATTGTAATAGATGTAGTCTGCAGTAAACAATGCTAAAGTGGATTCACCTATAAATCCCGAAAAATTCTCTTTTTTAGAAGTATTGTATTCTTTTCCAATGATGGGGTCGGCCAGTTGTGAATAACATAATTGGGCCGTGAACAAGAAAAAAGATGTAATTAAAAGAAAACGTTTCATCCTATCTACAAGATAACAATTTGTGGGTGAATTTATTTTAAAACACGCTCTTTAAGTTCAATTGCTGCGTTTTTATTTGCCAGCTGGCCGCAAGCCGCATCAATATCTTTACCTCTACTTCGGCGAACATTAACAATTAAATTCAAAGATTCAAGATAGGCTGCAAAAGCATCCACCTTTGCGGGGTCGGCTTGTTGAAATTCGCCATCATCAATCGGATTGTACTCTATGATATTAATCTTTACAGGGACATTTTTACAAAATTCAGCTAATTCTCTCGCATCTGAAAGCTCGTCATTAAAATCTTTGAATATGATATATTCAAACGTTATCCTTGATCCCGTTTTATCATAAAAATAACGAAGTGACTCAGCCAAAGCCTCCAAATTATTTGAATCATTAATCTCCATTATTTGAGATCGCTTTTCGTCATTTGCGGCATGTAATGAAAGTGCTAGGTTGAATTTAACCTGGTCATCCCCCATTTTTTTGATCATCTTGGCAATACCCGCAGTTGATACCGTAATTCTTTTTGAGGATATACCCAAACCAGCTTCGGAAGTTATCATCTCAATTCCGGCTAGCATGTTTTTATAATTTAAAAGTGGTTCGCCCATGCCCATAAAAACAATGTTGCTAAGCCTTTGTTCAAAATGCTCATGCGAGAGGTTGTTCAAGAGCAATACCTGATCATAAATTTCACCAGCTGTTAAATTTCGCATCAGTTTCAATCTGCCCGTAGCACAAAATTTACAAGCCAAACTGCAACCCACCTGTGATGATATGCAGGCTGTTATTCTTGATGTGGTCGGAATCAACACCCCTTCAGTTATCTGGTTGTCGAAAGAATTGAAAGCGCACTTTATGGTTTTGTCAGCACTTTTTTGCATATCGCCAATGCTAATGGCATCAATGAAATATTTGCTTTCTAAAAAATCAATCACCTTGTTGGAGACATTGTGCATATCCGAAAATTTTCGAGCACCTCTTTTCCAAATCCATTCATGAATTTGTTTCGCTCTGAATTTCTTTTCACCCATGTCCACTAAAACCTCAATTAAGGCTTCTTGACTCAAGTTTCGAATATTTTCTTTTTTCTCTAACATATAAATTCGGTACAAAAATAAGGTTAAGCTCGCTTGAATCCTATATTTTTAAGCAAGAATGAGGATATTAAAAATTTCTGGATTAGTATTGCTGCAGCTGATAACTGGTTTTATATCTGCTCTGGTCATCTATTTGACAATTATCATGTTGGGTGCTTTGTTTCCTTCATCTGGGAAAGATCAGGGGGATGCTGAAGTTCAAATTTTCATTCAATCAAATGGGGTGCATACAGATGTATGTATGCCAACCAAAACTCAATGGTTTGATTGGACTTCTTTTATCAATCCTGATTTGTATCCTGAAAATAAGACTTGCGATTATATTGCGATAGGATGGGGTGACAAGGGTTTTTTTCTGGATACTCCCACATGGGCAGAATTGAAAGCAAGTACCGCATTAGAAGCTATTTTCTTGCCAAGCCCTTGTGCCATGCATGTTGAATACAAAGATTTTATTCCACAAACTGGAGATATGGTTTTCAAGGAGCATATTTCATCTGAAAACTACTTGAGTTTAGTTGATTATGTGACAGGGTCATTTAAAGTTGATAATGATTCGCCAATATTTATTCCGGGAACTTCATACTGGGGAACAGATCATTTTTTTGAAGCCAATGGCAATTACCACATGTTTAATACCTGCAACAGTTGGACCAACGGAGCTTTAAAGTCTGCAGGATTACGTACGGCATCTTTTGCTGTTTTTCCTGGTGTTATTGTCAATTACCGAAAAAAATAGCCTACCGAAACTCTCTTAAAATGAGGGATTCGAAAATTTTCTCATCTTTTTTTATGGAATTTTAATCATGTCAACATCTATATAAGTGAACATAAGATTTTCAGAGGCCGGGCCGAAAATTATCTTACAAACTTAAAACAGATGAAAACAAAAATTAAAATAACGCTTGCGGCAATTTTTTGCGCAGGAATGGTAAATGCCCAGGTGAGTTTGGGAACAATTAAGGGTCAAACCGTTGATGCCGAAACTAAAGAATCAATTCCAATGTCAAAGGTTTGGATAGAGGGAAGTGGAAATATCAATATGAAAAAAGCAGATTTGGATGGTAAATTCACATTTGACGCTCTAAAACCTGGACTATATAATGTTTATGCTATTTCTTTTGGAAAAGATACGGCACTGATAAAGGCGGTTGAAGTAAAACCCGAAGCAATTACAGATTTAGGGAATGTAAACCTTCACCTGAGTGATGGTATGTTAGGAGTTGTTCCAGTGATTTACGTACCAAAATTAATTGAAAAAGACGTTTCAAAAATCATGATCAAAACAGAGGATATTGAACACAGTTTGAATATCAGAAATCCGAAAGAATTATTTGCATCAATGAATTCGGATATCATTATTCCAGAAGGAACATCTGATGTAATAATTAGAGGATCAAGACCTGGAGATGTGATTTATTACGTAGACGGTGTTAAGTCGAATGACCTGAACGGGGTTCCTGGAGTTGGAATTGGCTCAATGATGGGATATACTGGAGGTGTACCGGCAAAATATGGTGACACAACTGGTGGAGTAATCGTTTTAGAAACGAAAAGTTACTTTGATTTATACTACGCTTGGAAGGCAAAACAATAGCGCTGGTCTAAGTGTAATTCGCCCTGACCTTTTGTACAATTGGTCAGGGTTTTTTTGTACTCAAAATTGAATTTTATGAAATCTTTATTGCTAATTTTTTTACCACTAAGTGCTTTTGCTCAGAATGGGTCAATTACAGTTCAAATTGTTGATGAAGATGGATTCGAAATTCCCATGGCAAAAGTGATTTTAAAAAACGAAGTTGACAGTGTTTATCGATTCAAAACCGATCTTGAAGGGAGATTGAAAGTGGATAATTTGATCCCAGGTAAATATTCACTAAAGGCTATTTCAATTGGAAAAGACACGACCAAAATTGAGCTTATTGTTTTAGGCGAAGATACTCTTATAGACTTGGGCAAAATTGATTTAATTGTTAACGGATTAATTATATGCGATTTAGGATGTTGGCCTCCTCCAATCTATTATGATAATGATCTCAATCATCCCTTTAAAAAGGATTTTATCGGAGTCAGTGAGTTTTATGAAAGTCCTTTACGACAGTTGGTTGGTCCTGA
>JAUHXX010000361.1 GCA_030426825.1 Bacteroidia bacterium
TGATTTTTGATTATCAAAGAAATTGATGGGCAATTTCATGAGTTTTTTTTGAACATCTGAACGGAGAATTGAAATCAAGCGTTGAGCCTCTACACTTAAAAGTCTCGTCAATGCGAAAGATGTAATTGCCTGAATCAAAAGGGCTGCCGCAAGAATTGTCACTAAAGTCATCAACAATGGAAAATCCTTATTTGGAAATACTTCATCCAACAAAGTCCGAGTCACAAATGGCAATGCTAAGCCAGCAATACTCTTAATAATGATTAACACTAAACCAATTGAAACAATTTTTTTTCTTGGGAATACGAATTCTTTTATTGCCCAACCGAAGGATACTTTTTTCTCACTCATGATTTCTATGTTGTCGAATATCAGGCCAAAATATTTTAAATGACATTACGGCAGACCTGTAACAAATTTAGATTTTGAATTGTTCTACAATAAACCCAACTATGAAAAAGCTAATCATCATTTACGCCGTAATCATCAACATATCTGCGCTCAGCCAAATCACGCATTTGAAGGGTTCACACAGGTTTTGTCCTGAACAACCGATCGAATTTTGGGCATATGGCGATACCATGACACACTGGGCTTATGTTGATGACCCAGATTCAATTATTTCCACTGATTGGCATTTTATTGATTATCCTGAATCTGCAAAGAATTACTACCTATACTCCTCTGTTGACACCACATTAATTGAAATTTTTGGCCCTGATGGTTATTGTTTCTGTTCTGTTTACATCCCCAATCGCTTCACTCCAAACGGTGATTCATACAATCAGTACTTTGAACCAGTTGTCAATTGTGACCATCTGTCAACCCGTTTAACCATTTTCAATCGTGAGCAACTGGTAATTTATGACGAACAAGGCTTATATTTAAAATGGGATGGAAAACATGCTAAGGATGGACATGATATCGCAGATGATGTTTACCCTTATATATTTTCAATTCTTACACTGGATGGCCAAACCATCACAAAAGAAGGTTTTGTTTTTTTAGGTCGTTAAATTTTAGTTAAAGCTATTTCATCAATATTTTTTATTGATACATTTATTTAATTAAACAATATACATGTTTAAACATATATATTTTTATATTTGTATAAAAAGCGAAAAATGAAAAAGATATTATTAGTTGCTATTGCCCTTTTACCATTTGTTTCAGAGGCGCAAGAATTAAAAGTAAGATCAGAAGCCGTTGCCATTAGTTTCTTGGCAGATATGTCTAAAACTAAAGGAACAATCGGTGGATTTGAGGCTACGATAAAATTCAACATGGATGATCTGGCCAGCTCAAGTATAGTTGGTTCAGTACTGACAAATACATTGAATACGGGTAACAAAAAAAGAGATAACCATTTAAAAACGGAAGATTTTTTTGATGCTGAAAAATATCCGAAAATGACATTCACCAGTAAGTCATTCAAGAAAGATGGTGATAAAATTGTCATGACTGGAATAATGAAAATCATGGATATCGAGCACGAAGAAACCATCACCTTTACTTATTCTGATAAGATGTTCAAGGGAACAGGGACAATTCAAGCAAAGACTTATGGAATTTACGCCAATAAACCTGCAGATCAAACTGACGTGGTGATAACTTTTGCAATTCCAGTAGAATAACAATTTCAAGATTTAACGCGCAATGAAAAGCATCCGTTCTGTAACGGATGCTTTTTTTATATCTTTAAGTCATGTTCGATTTTGAAGAGAAAATAAAAGACAGTTTTGCAAGACAAAAATTCATGAACTTCATTGGAGGAAAAGTTGTCAAAGTTGAAGACGGTTTTTGCGAAATTCATTTACCCTTCAAAGAAGAGCTCACGCAACAACATGGCTTTTTTCATGCTGGTGTCATCAGCACTTTGGCAGATAATGCCGCGGGCTATGCCGCTTTTTCTAAAATGGATGCAAACTCTTCCATTCTGACCGTTGAATTTAAACTGAATTTGATGTCACCAGGGGATGGCGAAATGCTGATTGCCAAGGCCAAGGTTTTAAAAAGCGGAAAAACACTTACAATTTGTCGAGCTGATGTATTCGTTATAAAAAACGGTAAGGAAAAATTATGCGCTGCAGCTCAAAGTACACTAATACAATTACACAATCAAGATGATAATTGAAACAGAAAGACTTCTTCTTAGGAAATTCACGTTAGATGATGCAGAAGCCGCATTTGAGATGAATACAGACCCAGAAGTAACCAAGTTTTTACCCATGGAGAAAAGTGCCACTATCGAAGACATCAGAGATTCCATTAAAAACAATACGCTGGCCGATTACGAAAATCATGGATACGGCAGAATGGCTGTTACTTTAAAAGAAACCGGCGAGTTTATGGGCTTCAACGGACTGAAATATGAAGAAGAACTGGGTGGTGTAGATATAGGTTTCAGATTCTCTAGGAGATTTTGGGGCAAAGGATATGCAACAGAATCTGCAATACCGTTCATAAAAATTGCGTTTGAAGAAATGAATGAGCCCACCATTTGGGGCGGAGCTATGCCTGATAATCATGGATCTATAAATGTTCTTACCAAGCTTGGCCTTGATTATCGCAAACAAATGGTTTTTGAAGGACAATTGTTTAACATCTACGGATTAGATAATCCTAATAAATGAACGCTATGAAATTAAAACTATTGATAGCTCTACTCGTGTTGAATACAATATCATTTGGGCAAACTTATGACTCTTATTTTCTAGGAAACTCTGTTGATTTAGACACTAACGGTCAAGGGGGCATTTGCCTAATGGGTGGAGCATCTGAAGAAGATAACGCCATGGTTTGGTTTCTAGAGCGCGCTAATCAGGGTGATGTGTTGGTGCTTAGAACTTCAGGAAGTGATGGCTATAATGATTATATGCTGAATCAATTAGGTGTTACCATTAATTCGGTGGAATCTATTGTTTGCAATTCTGCAGCCGCTTCAAACGAAGCTTATATCCATCAAAAAATTCAACAAGCAGAAGCCATTTGGTTCGCTGGAGGTGATCAATGGAATTATATTTCGTATTGGAGAAATACAGCCATTGACAGTTTAATCAACTTAGGTATACAAAATAGAGGACTTGTAGTTGGCGGCACCTCTGCTGGAATGGCCATACAAGGCCAATATTATTTTTCAGCTCAAAATGGAACGGTCACATCTGCAACTGCATTAGCGAATCCTTATGATTCGGATGTTACGGTTCAAAAC
>JAUHXX010000049.1 GCA_030426825.1 Bacteroidia bacterium
TAAGTATACTTACGGTATCTTAGAAAAGCAATTCTCTAACCTATTCAAAAAAGCATCAAGAATGAAGGGGATTACAGGTGAAAACTTGTTAGCGCTTTGTGAGTCTAGATTAGACAATACTGCTTATAGATTAGGATTGTCTAATACTCGTTCAGGGGCTAGACAATTAGTTTCTCACAGACACATCACAGTGAACGGAGAAGTAGTAAACATTCCTTCTTACCAATTACGTCCAGGTGATGTGGTTTCAGTAAGAGAAAAATCTAAATCAATGGAAGTAATTTCTGAAGCTCTTGCAGCTAAGGAAGCATCTTTTGACTGGTTGGATTGGGATTCTTCTACTATGTCTGGTAAATTCATGAATGTGCCAAACAGAGAAATGATTCCTGAAAACATCAAAGAACAATTAATTGTAGAGCTTTACTCTAAGTAATTAGAGTTATCTTTGCAGCCAAATTAATATTTATAAACACATTGGTTAATAGCCAAAGGGTTGACTCGCACTTTCTTCAAGCTTGTAAACCGCGCAACTATTAAACAATTAAAAAGAAGAAAAAACAATGGCAATTTTAGATTTTCAAAAACCGGACAAGGTAATTATGATTGAATCGGATGACTTCACAGGTCAATTCGAATTCAGACCACTTGAGCCTGGTTATGGTATTACAGTAGGAAACGCTTTAAGAAGAATTTTACTTTCTTCTCTTGAAGGTTTCGCAATTTCTTCAGTGAAAATTGAAGGTGTTGATCATGAGTTTTCAACTATCAAAGGTGTTGCGGATGACGTAACTGAAATGGTATTGAACTTAAAACAAGTAAGATTCAAACAGCAAATTGAAGGAACTGATACTGAAAAAGTAATCGTTTCTGTTTCTGGTCAAGATACGTTGACTGCAGGTGATATTGGAAAATTCACAACTGCTTTCCAAGTATTAAATCCAGATTTAGTGATTTGTAGAATGGAGCCTTCTGTGAAAATCAACATGGAGATTGAAATCATTAAAGGTAGAGGGTATGTTCCTGCAGAGGAAAACAAAAATGCAAACGCTCCAATCGGAACAATTGCTATTGACTCTATTTTTACGCCAATCAAAAATGTAAAATACACTGTAGAAAATTACCGTGTTGAGCAGAAAACTGATTACGAAAAATTAATTTTTGATATCCAATCTGATGGATCAATTACTCCGAAAGACGCTTTACAAGAAGCTGCGAAGATTTTGATTCACCACTTCATGTTGTTCTCTGATGAGAGAATTACTTTAGATACAGAAATCAAATCTGAAACTGAAGAGTTTGATGAGACTTCATTACACATGAGACAATTGTTGAAATCTAAATTAGTTGATCTTGACCTTTCAGTTAGAGCATTAAACTGCTTAAAAGCTGCAGATGTTGAGACTTTAGGTGATTTAGTTTCTTATAACAAAAATGACTTATTGAAGTTTAGAAACTTCGGAAAGAAATCATTAACTGAGTTAGAAGACTTAGTTGAATCTAAAGGTTTAGCTTTCGGAATGAATGTTTCTAAATACAAATTAGACAAAGAGTAAACGGGTACCAGCCCTTCGAGAATCTCAGGGACCTTGTCCCCGAAGTTCTTTTGAAATATTTGAGCGGTGGCTGAGACTCTCGAAGCCACAAGCTCATTTCCCAAAATCCTTGTGAGGGAAGTAAAAAAAAGATTAAGGTAAAGCAATAATAAACAACCCGCTAGTTCTATAGAAGGTTAGCGAGTAAAAAACAAAAGAAAATGAGACACGGAAAAAAATTCAACCACTTAGGAAGAACAGCTTCTCACAGAAAAGCAATGTTATCTAACATGGCTTGCTCTTTAATTGAGCACAAAAGAATTACTACAACTGTTGCTAAAGCAAAAGCGCTTAGAGGAGTTGTTGAGCCATTGATTACTAAGTCAAAAACTGACTCAACGCACTCAAGAAGATTAGTGTTTAAAGCTTTAGGAAATAAATATGCAGTTACTGAGTTATTCAGAGAAATCGCTCCTAAAGTTGCTGATAGACCAGGTGGATACACAAGAATTATTAAAACTGGAACTAGACAAGGTGATAACGCTGAAATGTGTTTAATCGAATTAGTTGATTTCAACGAAATCTACGGAGCTGGAGAAGCGAAGAAAACAACTAGAAGATCTAGAAGAGGTGGTAAAAGTGGAGCTGCAAAAACGGCACCAAAAGCTGCTGCAGAAACTAAAAAAGAAGAAGAAGAGTAAAATCATCTTCATAAATAAACTAGTAAAGGCCTCATTTAATGAGGCCTTTTTTATTTCGATTCTTATTATATTGTTAGCTCATAACTCAAAATATATAATATGAAAATGAAATTAGTGATTGGATTTATGCTATTAGCAGGCATAACGTTAAGCTCATGTAAAAAACAGTACACTTGTGTATGCACAGGTCAAAATGAGTTTGTAGATTATGAAGGAACTACTGTTATACAGGCAACACCGAAAAACGCCGAATCTACTTGTAAAGCGCAGGAAGGTACAGCTCAAGCAGGTGTGCAAACAACATGTGCATTGGCAGATTAATTAATCTGCTCAGTATTTTTATTAAAGTCGAGTAAACACTCGGCTTTTTTTTTACAACTTTCTGATGACGCAATTTGAATAGCGTTTAGTTTTTTATCCATTATGGAATGACATTTGATTTATATTTAGAAAATATTTAGGACATATGAAAAAGTTGTTAGGAATAATTACCTTGATGGTATTTAGCTTTCCAGGGATTACACAAAATAATTCAGTCAAATTGAATATCGGTCAGCAGTTGTTTACTTCTGGACTAGTAGCACTGAATTACGAGCGTAAAATTGTGGATCATTTGTCTCTAAATCTTAGAGGGAATTTCGGTTCTAAAAAAGCAATTCCTTACTCAACGTTTTATGATGGAATTGCAGGTGAATTACTAAACGAAGCCGGTATTTTCACTAACGTTTTTGATACAAAATTTTATACCTACGGAAGTCTACTTCAAGTGAGATATTTTCCAGGTGGTGAGGCCTTAAATGGATTCTATTTGGCACCCTATTTCGGCTACCAAGGAGGAAAAATGTTGCCAATTAGCTTTGTTTTTCCTGATGTGAATGATCAATCTGTAAATCATGATGGAACCGTTAGCGCAAAATTCAATTACTTTGGAGGTGGTCTTGGGATTGGAAATCAATGGGTTTTAGGAAATGGGATCACATTTGATATTATGTGGTTAGGCTTGGGATATGGTGGTAATAGATTCACTATTAATGCAGAAAGTCATTCTCCGTCAGCAGATTTTGAAAAGGTTGATCAAGAAGTGAACGAATTCCTCAACGAAACACCTGGATTTAATTTCTTCTTCAGAAAATTTAGTACCTCTTACACGGATAACTCAATGGCGCTTAGATTCAAACATGGATTTCCTTTTGTGAAAATTCTTAACTTTTCATTGGGATATTCATTTTAGAGAATTAGTTTGTATTAAGTCTACCAGGTTAAATTCAAATTACTTTTAAAAAATCTCCCACACTTTTCAACAATCGATAGCTTATCCTTGGTTTTAGTTGTAACTTTGTTGTCCGGTTACTAACAACAGAATAAACATCCACATGGAGAATAAACCTGCAGTACTCGTTCTAGCAGATGGAACAGTTTTTAAAGGAAAAGCAATTGGTAAAATCGGGACTACTTCTGGTGAAATCGCATTCAACACAGGAATGACAGGATACCAGGAAGTTTTCACAGATCCTTCTTATCACAAACAGATTTTAGTTATGAATACCGCTCACATAGGGAACTATGGTGTTCATGATTATGAAGTTGAATCAGACGGGATAAAAATTTCTGGTCTGGTAACGAAAAAATTCTCCAAAGGATATTCAAGATATAATGGAAGTGGGTCTCTCCAAGATTTCATGGAGAAAGATAGTTGTGTAGGTATTTCTGATATAGATACAAGAATGCTTGTGAGACACATTAGAAATGCTGGAGCAATGAATGCAATTATCTCTTCAGAAAATCTAGATGTTGATTCTTTAAAAGCCGAATTGGCGAAAGTTCCTTCAATGGAAGGTCTAGAATTATCTTCTGAGGTAACAACAAAAGAAGCTTATACTTCTGGAGATGAAAATTCGGATTTCAGAGTTTCATTGTTGGATATTGGAGTAAAAAGAAACATTGTGAAATGCCTTGTAGATAGAGGTTGCTATGTGAAAGTTTTTCCAATGAACGCTAGTCTTGAAGATATGATGGCCTTCGAACCGAATGGTTTTATGTTATCAAATGGTCCTGGAGATCCTTCTGCAATGCCAGAAACAGTAGAATTGGTGAAGCGAATTGTTAATACGGATATACCGGTATTCGGAATTTGTTTAGGACATCAGGTTCTTGCTCTATCCCAAGGACTCGGAACCGAAAAGATGCACAATGGGCACAGAGGGATTAATCATCCAGTTAAGAACTTAATTACTGGTAAAGGAGAAGTGACATCTCAAAATCATGGATTTGTTGTCAGCAGAACATCAATTGAAAATAACCCTGGAGTTGAGTTGACGCATATTCACTTAAATGACGATACGGTTGCAGGCATTAGATTGAAGGATAAAAAAGTATTCTCTGTTCAGTATCACCCTGAAGCATCAGCAGGGCCACACGATTCACGATACTTATTTGATCAGTTTGTAGAAAACATGAAGGCGGTGAAAGCCGGGAGCTTAGTCTAAATAAAAGTTAAATAAAAATCAATAGTTAATTTGTCGTACAACTTGATTGATTGATCATCCGTTTTGCAGGCAATTAATATTCATAATTATAAATTCATAATTTAAAATGAGCGTTATAAACGAAATAATAGCCCGTCAAATTCTTGATTCAAGAGGAAATCCAACTGTAGAAGTTGACGTATTCACTTCTAACGGAGTAATGGGTAGAGCAGCTGTGCCTTCTGGCGCATCTACTGGTGTCCATGAAGCTGTCGAAATTAGAGACGGAGATCCTGCTTTCTACCTGGGGAAAGGTGTTAAAAATGCTGTAAACAATGTAAATACCGTGATCAGAGAAGCGCTTCAAGGTCAATACATTTTTGATCAAGCGGCAATTGATAACTTCATGAGATCACTAGACGGTTCACAAAACAAAGAGGTTTTAGGTGCCAATGCTATTCTTGGAGTTTCAATGGCAGTAGCAAAAGCTGCAGCTGCTGAATCTGGACAACAATTGTACAGATATGTAGGTGGAGTAGGCGCAAATACTCTACCTGTACCTATGATGAACATCTTGAATGGTGGATCTCATGCTGACAATAAGATAGATATCCAAGAATTTATGGTGATGCCCTTTGGTGCTGAAACTTTTTCACAAGGTTTGCAAATGGGTACCGAAATATTTCACCACTTAAAAGCAGTGTTAAAATCAAAAGGTCATTCAACTAATGTTGGTGATGAAGGTGGTTTTGCTCCTAATTTAGGATCAAATGAAGAAGCAATTGAATATGTGCTTCAAGCAATTGAAAAGGCTGGATTCAAACCTGGTGTAGACGTTCATATTGCCCTTGATGCTGCTGCATCTGAGTTTTATAAAGACGGTAAATATAAGTTTGAATCTACTGGAGATGAAAGAACTGCTGCTGAAATGGTAGATTTCTGGAAAGATTGGACTAAAAAATACCCAATTGTTTCAATTGAAGATGGTTTGGCCGAAGATGATTGGGATGGATGGAAGAAGATGACAGATGCGATTGGCGATAAAGTGCAAATTGTAGGAGATGATTTATTCGTTACCAATACTCAAAGATTAGCACAAGGAATCGAGCAAGGAATTGCAAATTCTATATTAATTAAGGTGAATCAAATAGGTACACTTTCAGAAACTATTGATTCAGTGAACTTGGCAACAAAAAACAGTTATACATCTGTTATGAGTCACAGATCTGGTGAAACCGAAGATTCTACAATTGCTGATTTAGCTGTTGCTTTGAATACCGGTCAAATTAAAACAGGTTCAGCTTCTAGGTCAGACAGAATCGCTAAATACAATCAACTACTCAGAATTGAAGAGGATTTAGGGCATATGGCTTATTATCCTGGCAAAAATTTCAAATTCTTATAAAATTACGCGGTGGCTTAGACCACCGCTTTTTTTATCTAAAATATACCCTAAAAAAGGTATTCTTGTCTAGATTTAGTCTAAATAGTAAGTCCATTAGTTATATTTGTCGGACGTGAAATTGTCTGAGCTAAATAAAAACCAAAGTGGAGAAATCTCTCATATCGAAGACAGCCAAGTCTCTTTAAAATTGGTTGAATTCGGATTCTTGCCTGGTGCCATTATCACCGTGATAAATAAAGCACCTTTTAACGGTCCAATTTATGTTTCAGTTAATAATTCATTTTTGTCTTTGCGCAAAGCAGAAGCAGCAACGGTAAATCTTCTTTAGTGAGTAATTCAGAGGGTAAAACTAGAAAAATTGCCTTATTAGGTAATCCTAACATTGGTAAAACAACCCTGTTCAATGTTCTCTGTGGATTAAGACAAAAGACTGGAAATTATCCGGGTGTCACGGTAGACAAAAAGAAAGGCACTTTCAAACACAATAAAGAGCGAATTGAATTAATCGATTTGCCTGGTATCAATAGTTTATTCCCCAAATCTAAAGATGAAGAATTGGTGGTAGATTATTTGTTGAATACACCAAAACAGGATCTTCCAGAGAAAATTGTGGTTTTGGCTTCGGCTATTAATTTAAAGCGAACACTTTATTTACTTGATCAAATTCGAGATTTAAATATTCCAATCGTTTTGGCGATAAACATGATAGATGTCGCCGAAAAACAAGGTATAGCTATTGATATTCATGTCATAGCACAAGAATTTGGCATTCCAGTAATTCCTATATCTGCAAAAAAGAACGCGGGAATTGCTGAGTTGAAGGATGCAATAATAAAAGATGTGGCGTATTCAACAAGAGAGCCACATTATATTGAAGAGGATAACAAAGATCTAATGCAAAGTTTAGCCAATAATGCTGACTATGCATCTTATTTAAGATTAACTAAAGGTGAAATTGAAGGATTATCTAGTGCTGATCAAAAAAAATGGAAGACGAACGAATCCATTTTGCGCTATAAATTCCTGAATAAATTAATCGATCAATCATTAAGTCAAGACAAATCTTTGGCAACGAATTTCACTTCAAAGGTTGACAGATGGCTGGTTCATCCAATCTTCGGTTATGTAATTTTTGGACTGATCATGTTGTTGATTTTTCAATCAATTTTTTGGTTGGCATCATATCCTATGGATTGGATTGATCTTGGTTTTGCATGGCTGTCTGAATCATTTGCATCAATTTTGCCTGAAGGATATTTCGCAGATTTGATAACACAAGGAATTATTCCCGGAATTGGTGGGGTCGTAATCTTTGTTCCTCAAATCGCCATCTTGTTTTTCCTGTTCTCTATTCTCGAAGAATCTGGATATATGCAACGCATTGTGTATCTCATGGATCGTTTCATGCAGAGTTTCGGAATGAGCGGAAAAAGTGTAGTTCCTATGATTTCAGGATTAGCCTGTGCCATTCCTGCAATTATGGCGGCAAGAACCATAGAAAACAACAAAGAGCGACTCATAACGATTATGATTACGCCCTTACTAACTTGTTCAGCAAGAATTCCCGTGTATGTGGTCATCATTGCCCTGGTAATTCCAGATGAAGCTATGGTCGGAATATTCAATGCCCAAGGTTTGGCTTTAATGGGGATGTATTTGTTGGGGCTGTTGCTCTCCTTGATTTCAGCCTTGGTGTTCAAATGGATCCTTAAAACTGATTTTAAAAGTTCCCTGATTATTGACATGCCAACTTATCTGATGCCAGATTTTAAAAATGTATTCATTTCTGTTTGGAACAACTCAAAGGCTTTTGTTTGGAACGCCGGTAAAATAATTTTAGCTACTTCTATAATCTTGTTCGTTCTTGCCACTAATGGAGGGGACAAATTCAAGTCTGCGGAAGAATTTGTGCAAGCTGAAAACCCTCATTTGAATGTCGAAGAACAAGAAGTAATGGTCAATTCAATCGAACTTGAAAATTCTTATTTGGGAATGATAGGTAAAAGTATTGAGCCCACAATTCAACCTCTAGGTTACGATTGGAAAATTGGAATATCTATCATCACTTCTTTGGCCGCAAGAGAAGTATTTGTTGGTACAATGTCAACTATTTATTCCATCAATTCAGAAGAAGAAATGACCATCCGGGATAGATTAAAGACTCAAAAAAAGCCGAATGGTGAATTAGTGTTTGGTTTAGCTACTAGTATTTCTTTATTACTGTTTTATGCCTTTGCCTTGCAGTGTTTAAGCACAGTTGCAGTCACCTATAAAGAAACCAAATCCTTAAAGTGGACGAGTATCCAGTTTTTATATATGACTGCTTTAGCTTATTTTGCTGCATTAATAGCCTATCAAATTTTAGTATAAATGGGTACTCAAGAATATATCGTATTTGGCTTGGCTGGATTTTCAGTTGTGTATTTAATGATTCGCTTCATCCGAAAAGCTAATAAGAAAAAATCTGCAAGTCAAGGCTGTTCAACAGATTGTGATTGCCATTAATTTAAACTCATTTCCCAAAAAACGAATTACGAAAATCCCGAAGGGATCCTGATAAACATTGAGATTTATCGAAGTGATTCGTCAGGAACGAAAATCGAGAATCGAAAATCGAAAATCGAAATTCGAGAATCGAAATACAAACCTACCCCCTCAAATGCGGCTCTTTCAATAAATCAAAAACTGACTTTACAGGACTAAAACAATTGGCATCAATCTCATAAAATAACGTCAACCAATTCGCCATGGCACCATTCCATAACCCAGGCTGTTCAATATATTGGATATCTTGACCTCCTTGTGTTTTTTTAACAATGAAATACTGATCTTCATTCACAAAGTCAAGCAAGTTAAACTTATCTCCTTTATAGTCTTTTACCGAACAAACCAATTCTACTGGATTAAAATGCGTGGCAGTCTCAACCAATTTTAGCTGATCCGGATCATTCGAAATCTGAGATTTCTCTATAATTTGACGACTAATTTTATCATTTTCACCTTTCACCCAAAAAGGACCCCCACCAGGTTCACCTTCATTTTTAACCATCCCACAAATACGAATAGGACGATTTAAGGCTTCAAAGGCAGCGGTGGGTGAAGTAAGTTCTTGTTCAGTAAGCTTTAAGTCAAAGGTGTCGTTTAACGTTTTCAATGAACTCTCAAAGGCTTGATCTTTAGATAACTTAGATAAAACATTATCAATGGCCATTTTAAAATTAAGGAGTTCGGTACCCAATGCTTTTCTTGTGTCTATTGAGATGGCTCCTTTGCTTTGATGTTGAAGATTATCAATATTTCTAATGAAAATGAGATCACCGCTTATTGCATTAAGATTATTAATCAACGTTCCATGACCTGCAGGACGTGTAATCAGCTGCCCATTTTCAGTTGCTGGTTGTAATTCATTCGTAAACGCAATGGAATTAGTTTGAGGATCTTGCTCCGAAAAGCTGACTTCCATTTCAAAGTCTAGGTCATTTATTTTTTCTTTAATCTGAGATTCAAAAGCCTTGTTAATCGTGAAATGAATTCGGCTTTTTTTTGTCCCAATAGCTTTACTGTGAATCAAATGTTCTTGAAAAGGATTTAGAATTTCATCTTCGTAAATGTGGAACGGAATCAATCCTTTCGGTTGTTCACTCAAATTGAGTTGATGTTTATCAATAAATGATTTAACGATAATTTCGGCGTATTTTTCATCACCATCTGAAAGTAACTGAGCAGTATCGGCATTAAGCAAATTTGCAATTCCAAGTTGCTGAAGCTTAGAGATCATTTCATAAGCCGAATTTTCATCACTATTCAATCCGTTCTTTGAAGCAGATAAAAAATCGAAGAATATTTTGAACATTCGCGATCCTGATCCAGAAGCTGGAACAAAAAAGCACAGGTCTAAAGTTGATTTGATCTCATCAAAAGCATTTGCTGCTTTTTGAATCTCTGCAGTGCTCAGTTGATGTATTCCATGATTTAATCGGCAAGAATCTACTAATTGAATGGCTGGATTACCTGCTTCAATTTTTTTTCGTTGAATTTCAATCTTCTCTGTTAATTCCATTAATTTCGTTAAGCGTTGTCAAAATTAACAAAATCAGAACACCTGTAGAATATTGCTCAAAGCATTCTTAAAATATCGAAAATCGGCAGTTAATGCACATGGAATTCATTCTCCATTCGTTTTTGAATTTTACAATGAGGTACTGACCAAGTCAAAGTACGTTGATGATTCCAAAATTCTAAATTTAAGAAAGCAACTGAGTAAGGATACTAATCTTATTGAAATTACTGATTTAGGTGCGGGATCACGAAAATCTACTGCTAACAAAAGAAAAGTGGCTGACTTAGTGAGGCATGCCGGGGTTTCCCGAAAATATGGACGATTATTGACACAAATTATTCGGCATTATAATATCGATAATTGTCTTGAAATGGGGACTTCTATGGGAATAGGAACCGCATATCTTTCAATTGATGCAAAAAAAACGGTCACTATAGAAGGTTGCCCAAACACATATAAGCAAGCAACACAGAATGTACAATTGCTCAATTTGAACGGCCTATCCATGCTCAACGCAGAATTTTCAGAAGGATTGAAGCAAGCTTATGAAATTGAATCAAATTATGGTTTAGTCTATATTGATGGCAATCACCAATATCAGGCTACTCTAGATTATTTTAATTGGATAATTGATCGAGCAAATAATGATACTTTTTTAATTTTTGACGATATTAATTGGAGCGAAGGAATGAGACAGGCTTGGGATGAAATCGTATCTTCAGAGAAAATCAATGTAAGTATTGAACTCTTTAGAATGGGTATCGTTTTAAAAAGAAAAGAACAAACCAAACAACATTTTATTTTAAAATTTTAGTCAATCAAGAATCAAGAATCAAGAATCAAGAAACAAGAGCCAAGTACAAAGAATCAAATGACTAAAATCGAGAATCGAGAATCGAAAATCGAACTGAAGAAATTAAAGCATTACAGAATTAAAAATATTAAAGCATTAGTAAAGAATGAAAGTTTACACAAAAAAAGGAGATACCGGCTTAACAGGCTTAATAGGAGGGACTCGTGTGCCAAAATCCAACTTAAGAATTGATGCATACGGCACAGTTGATGAATTGAATTCATACATGGGATTATTAAGAGATAACGCAATTTCGGATGAGTTTAAATCGGAGATTGTGAATATTCAAGACCGTTTATTCACTTTAGGCTCTTGGCTAGCTTCTGATCCTGAAAAATCTAAAATGACTTTACCTGAAATATTGAGTTCTGATGTTGAAGCCTTGGAACAATTAATTGACAAAATGGATGAAGAACTTGAGCCCATGAAGTTTTTCGTATTACCAGGAGGGCATCAAACCGTATCTTTTTGTCATATTGCAAGATGTGTGTGCAGAAGAGCAGAACGCCTTGTAGTGGAGTTAAACGAACAAGCCGAACAAAACCCAGTAATAATTTCGTATTTGAATCGTCTTAGTGATTACCTGTTTGTATATAGCAGGTATTTAACATTAAAATTGAAGGCAGAAGAAATCCCTTGGGTGCCCAAAAAATAAGGCTTTGGAGCTGAGTTTTGAACAAAAAATCAAAATTTATCCTCAAAAGTTTGTTTTTCTACTCAAAAAAATCTTCTTTTGCGGAAAAGTAAAACAATAAACTATGTATTGGACGTTGGAATTGGCATCATATTTAGAGGATGCACCCTGGCCAGCTGCAAAAGACGAGTTAATCGATTTTGCCATGAGATGCGGAGCGCCATTGGAAGTTGTAGAGAACTTACAAGAAATTGAGGATGAAGGTGAAACTTACGAGAGTATCGAAGAGATTTGGCCAGATTATCCTACTAAAGAAGACTTCTTCTTTAATGAAGATGAATATTAATTGAAATTCCCGACCTCAGAGTCGGGATTTTTTTTGCCTAAACTTTCCGTTTTTGTCAGTATAAATTAATTTTTCCTGCCACAATAGGTAGTAATCAATTAATTAACGAGTCAAGCTGTCGCTTAATTCAATTTGGTATCATTTATGACAAAAGAATTGTCAAGAATAAGCCATGTACTTCGGTTAAAGGTCTTATTTTTACAAATCTATTTTATTACAACAAGATGTTAAACATATTTAAGAAATTAGTAGGAAGCAAGGAGAATAAGGATAACAAGATTTATCAACCATATGTTGATAGAATCAAAGCGGCTGAGCCTGCCATCCAAGCCTTAACTAATGATCAATTGCGTGCAAAAACAATTGAGTTTAAAGCAAAAATAAATGAAGCAACTAAAGGTCTTGAAGACGAAATAACTGCTCATCTTAAAAATATTGATGATAATCCAGGAATGGATTTTCAAGAAAAAGATGCCATCTACTCAACAGTAGACAAACTGAAAAAAGATGTGGATCAACAAATTGAAGCTGTATTAGAAGAAATCCTTCCAGAAGCCTTTGCTGTTGTAAGAGAAACTGCAGCACGATTTACAAAAAATGATGTAGTTGAGGTATCTGCACAAGATTTTGATAAAGACTTAGCGGATAGAAAAGATTTTGTTTCAATTAACGGAGATAAAGCAATCTGGGAAACTTCTTGGGATGCATTTGGAACTCAAGTGGAGTGGAACATGATTCACTATGATGTACAATTGTATGGTGGAACTGTGTTGCATAAAGGAAATATCGCAGAGATGCAAACTGGTGAGGGTAAAACCTTAGTAGCAACATTGCCGGTATATTTAAATGCCTTGTCTGGTAAAGGAGTGCACTTGGTAACAGTGAACGATTACTTAGCCAAAAGGGATAGTGAATGGATGGGACCGCTTTATCAATTCCACGGTTTAACAGTGGATTGTATTGATAGACATAAACCTAACTCACCAGAACGTAAAGCTGCATATAGAGCAGACATTACATTTGGTACTAACAACGAGTTCGGATTTGACTATTTGAGAGATAACATGTCATCTAATCCTGATCAAATTGTACAACATAAACACCATTTCGCAATTATTGATGAGGTCGATTCAGTTTTAATTGATGATGCAAGAACGCCATTAATTATTTCTGGACCAACTGCTGGTGGTGATGTACATGAATTCAATGAGTTAAAACCAAAAATTGAAACAGTTGTAGGCGCTCAAAGAAAATTGGTGAACGAGTTGCTGATAGAAGCAAAGAAGAAATTAGCTGGTTTAGAAGACGGAAGCATTGACAAAGATACTTTACAAGAAGGATCAGACGCATTGCTCAGATGTTACAGAGGTTTACCTAAAAATAAGGCCTTAATTAAATTTTTATCTGAGCCTGGTATCAAAGCTCAATTGCAGAAGACAGAGAACTTTTACTTGCAGGATAGAGAAAGAGAAATGCCTAAAATTGACAAGGAGTTGTACTTCGTAATCAATGAAAAGCATAATCAAATTGATTTAACCGAAAAAGGAATTGATCTATTAGCGAAGGGTGAAAACACTGACTATTATATCATGCCGGATATCGCAACCAAAATGACTGAAATTGAACAGTCTGGTATTCCGCGAACTGAACAATTGAAGGAGAAAGAGATTTTAGTTGCTGATTATAAAGTAAAGTCAGAAAGAATCCACTCCATGAATCAGTTGCTAAAGGCATATGCTCTCTTCGAAAAAGAAGTAGAATATGTCATCATGGACGGTAAAATCAAGATTGTTGATGAACAAACTGGTCGTATCATGGATGGAAGACGTTATTCTGACGGATTGCATCAAGCGATTGAAGCTAAAGAGAATGTAAAAGTTGAAGCGGCTACACAAACTTATGCGACTGTAACCTTGCAAAATTTCTTTAGAATGTACCATAAACTCTCGGGTATGACCGGTACAGCAGAAACTGAAGCACAAGAGATGTGGGACATCTATAAATTAGATGTTGTCGTAATTCCTACGAATAGACCAATTGCTAGAATTGATGATCAAGATTTGGTGTTTAGAACACAAAGAGAAAAATTCAATGCCGTAATTGATGAGGTAAATAAATTAGTTGATGCTGGTAGACCGGTATTGGTAGGTACTACTACAGTTGAGATTTCTGAATTACTAAGTAAAATGCTTAGAATGAGAAAAATCGATCACAATGTATTGAATGCGAAACACCACCAAAGAGAATCTGAAATTGTTGCTGAAGCTGGTAATGCTGGTAAAGTAACGATAGCGACAAATATGGCCGGTAGGGGAACAGATATTAAGTTGTCTGAAGAAGTGAAAGCAGCCGGAGGTTTAGCAATTATTGGTACAGAGCGTCATGATTCGAGACGTGTCGATAGACAATTAAGAGGTCGTGCTGGTCGTCAAGGTGATCCAGGATCTTCTCAATTCTTCGTTTCGTTAGAGGATGGATTAATGAGAAAATTCGGTTCTGAGCGAATTGCAAAAATCATGGACAGAATGGGCTACAAAGAAGGGGAGGTCATTCAACATTCAATGATTACGAAATCTATCGAAAGAGCGCAAAAGAAAGTTGAAGAAAACGCATTTGGAACTCGTAAGCGATTGTTGGATTATGATGATGTAATGAATGCGCAACGTAATGGAATCTACAAGAAAAGAAGAAATGCATTACTAGGTGAACGTATAGAACTTGATGTATCTAATATGTTCTATGATGTAGCAGAAGAAGTGGTGAATGATCACTTCCATGCAAAAGACTTTGATTCGTTCGAATTAGATTTAATTCAATATTTACAGATACAATCTCCAGTTTCAAGAGATCAATTTGAAAATGCGAACCCGTCTCAATTAATTGATGCCGTGTTTGATACTGCTATGAATGCTTATGAGAAAAAAGCAGAAGATATGGCTTCAAAAGTCAATAAATTCATGGAGCATGTGAATGCAAACGCGAATCCAGAGCATAAAAACGTTGAATTTCCGGTTACAGATGGCGAAAAAGCTGTAAGATGTATCATGGATATCGAAGAGACGAACAAAGCGCAAGGAAAGAACATCAAAGTACAAGTTGAGAAAGTGATTACACTTGGGTTTATAGATAACGAGTGGAAAGAGCATTTGCGTAAAATGGATGATTTGAGAACTGCGGTTCAACATGCATCTATTGAACAAAAAGATCCGTTGGTGATTTATAAAAAAGAGTCGTACAATTTGTTCACGAGCATGTTAGGTAAGATGAGTAAAGAAGTCGTAGGCTTTTTGAGTAAAGCAGACTTGCCTAAACAAGCGCAAACGAAACAAGTTCAGAATGATCAGTTTTCTGGCGAACAAGGTGCTTTTGATCAAGGATCAGTAAACCAACGTCAACCAGAAGAGTTTTCAGGTTCTGAGGGATATGCTGAAGCCATGGAGAGTTCAGGTAACCAACAACAAAGACAAGCTCCTAAGAGAAAACCTATTGTGACAGCACCAAAAATTGGGCGGAACGATAAGGTAGAAATTAGAAACATGCAAACTGGTGAAACTAAAACCTTGAAGTTTAAACAAGCTGAACCTTTATTAAAAACAGGGGTTTGGATGATAGTACAACAAGAGGCTTAAATGTCAGTTAAGCTGACATCCCTACTATCAGAGATTAGGCAATGCACCATTTGCAAAGATCATTTAGATCCTAACCCGGTATTATCCGTATCGAGTAAGAGTAAAATTCTAATTGTTGGCCAAGCCCCAGGAACCAGAGTTCATGCTTCTGGAATTCCATGGAATGACCAATCTGGAAAGAATTTAAGGTCATGGCTAGGAGTAGATGATGATCAGTTCTATAATCCCACTTTATTTGGTATAGTTCCCATGGGGTTTTGTTATCCTGGAAAAGGAAAATCTGGCGATTTACCACCACGTAAAGAATGTCAGCAATGGCATAAACCATTACTTGATTTGTTGCCCGAGGTGCAGTTCAGTATATTGATTGGCGCTTATGCACAAACTTATTATCTAGAGAATCCTAAAAAGAACCTAACCGAAAATGTGAAGGCATTCGAAGAGTTCTTGCCAAATGCTTTTGTGCTGCCACATCCTTCTCCTCGAAATAGATATTGGTTAGCCAAAAATCCTTGGTTTGAATCTGAATTATTACCCATTTTAAAAATGAAAGTACAAGAGATCATCAAATTGCCATGCTGAGGTTTAATCTAAGATATTTTGTGCTGTTTGTACTTCTGCTAATTGTGGAAGTGTTGATTGCCAAGTTCTTCAATGACTGGTTTGTTAGGGCTTTTCTAGGAGATGTGTTGGTTGTGATACTGATCTATACCTTCATCATGACATTTTTTAGTTGGCAACCAAAAAAAGTGGCCTTTGGAGTCTTGATTTTTGCCTTTGTTGTTGAATTTGCACAGTATTTCGAATTGAGCTCCAAATTGGGGCTTGAACATAATAAGCTAGCGAGCATTATTCTTGGAAGCACTTTTGATCTACTAGACTTGTTAGCTTATTCAATCGGTTTTGCAGTAATTCTCTTGGTTGAATCGCGTAAACAATTACTGCTGAAGTAGCCATTTTATCGCCTCTTGCTCATTTGAAAAGACCTTGAATTTTTTAGGAACTTTATAAAAGTTTTTCATAAAGTTCACCAGAATTTTATGGGCGAGACTTTCTGCAATATAAGCCTGCGCGCAAACAGTTTTCTGCCGTTCGGCTGAATTGGCAAAGTCTCTAACTTCTTTTGAGGTTGTTGTGTTTTTACCAATTTTTACATAAAATTTCAAGGGTAAAAAATCAGGTTTAGTCAAAATATAAGCATGCTCTTCTTGGGCATCTTCTAGTTCAATATGAACATTGTCTTTCGTGACAATTCGCACTAAACCAGAAGCATAGAAATACCATGTTGATTTAACGAATTCTTTAGTTTCCAGTATTTTAGAAGTGTCAGGCATTGGATAAAAGTCCA
>JAUHXX010000362.1 GCA_030426825.1 Bacteroidia bacterium
CCAAATCCCGTCAAGTATTTTCTCCTAATCATATGTGTTTAATGTCATCATAAAGACATTTGTGATTTTACAAAATCACATCCAATTCATGGATTCTGGGTGCTTTTTGGCATTGATGTGGTTAGATACCCTAAACATAGTTAATTATTAGGCTCTTGATTAATAGAATAAAAAAAATAAAAGATTAGTATGGAAAGTAGTCCGATTTTTTAAACCTCAAGTAATAAGCATAAGAATTCATAGAAGTGGAATGAAAACTAATCCAGAAGAACTATTTAATAAGCTAATTATGAATCAAATTTCCAGATCGGAGTTTGAGGATTTGCTAGGCGGTCTTGATGACGAGAGTGCCAATGCACGCTATGAGATTTATCTTCAGGAGCAGTTTGAGTTAGAAGTAGAAAAGCATTTGGCGAACAACTCAGATTTGGGAAAGAAAAGCAATGGTAAGGTTACTTCTAAGAATTTGGTTGCAGGTAAGATCAAGAAGTCGCTTAATCATAAGTTTCCTTTGGCAGCGGTTTTTGTATTGTTGATCGGGGTGTTGTTTTCCATCGCATTTATTATATCCCAATCTGAATCTAATGATAGGGTGGGGAGTTTAAGTAAGGCTATAGCGACACATCAATCCATTTCTAAGGCGACACCAAAAGGAAGAATGTTTCGAATGAATTTGGAAGATGGGAGTTTTGTCCACCTCAATGCCGTGAGCAGTATTACTTATCCGGAGCATTTTGAGTCGAGTGAGCGGAATGTAGAAGTAAAGGGAGAAGCATTCTTCAATATAAAGCGAGATGAGCAGCGCCCCTTCCTTATTGATGTAAAGGATTATCAGGTAGAGGTACTCGGAACATCATTTGATGTTCAAGCTTATGAAGATGAAAATGATTTTTCTGTAACCGTGGCATCCGGTTCTGTCAGGGTGAATTTGGATAAATCCGGTGATAATACCGTCGTGTTGGAAAAAAATCAAAAATTAATCTATAATCCGAAAACAAATTTGACGGAAATTACTGAGGTAGATGTGGAAAGTGAGTTAAGTTGGAGACAAGGGATTTTGCATTTTGATTCCACACCTATGACAAAAGTAGAATTAATGTTAGAACGGTGGTATGGAATCGATCTGGTAATCGCAGATGCAGATATTTATAAGAAAACACTTACAGGTACACATCATAATGAAAATATCAAATCTGTGATCGAGGCATTAACCTACGCCACAGGTACAAATTATAAAATAAAAGGAAATTCGATTATCATAAAATATTAGCCTATGGAAAAATAAAGCGACTAAAACCTCTGAAAGTGAAATAAGATTTAATGAAAATGATGTACAATTAAACTAATGTGTAACCAAAAACAGGTAATACAATGAAACAAAAAACAAATTTTAAACAATTGCTAAGGCATACACTTGTCTTGGTTGCTTTGATCACAAGCGGTTCAGCTTTTGCAGAATTGCCTGGTCTGGCAGACTTAAAAAGCACCAAAGTCGATATTGGTGACAAGCAGGGAAAGATCATTGAAATCATCAATGATGTTTCAAAAAGCACAGAATATGTGTTCATCTATGAGGATGGAATAAAAAAAGAGTTAAACAAAAAAGTTCAAATTAAGAATGGTGAAAATCTACATGATGTATTGAGTGATATTACCAGCCAATCCAATCTCGAATTCCGAGCCGTTAACAACAATATTGTTGTTAAAAAACGTTCTTTGAATATCGCAATTGAAAATACTCTTCAGGGTGTTAGGATCACTGGTAAAGTAACCTCTGATGACGATGGTTCAGGCTTACCTGGTGTAAACATCGTTGAGAAAGGCACCACAAATGGAACAGTTTCTGATATTGATGGTAATTACTCATTAGAAGTGCCCGGAACTCAAAGCGTTTTGGTTTTCAGTTCTGTAGGGTACCTAACTGAAGAAATAGCAGTTGGAAACCAAGCTATGATCAATCTGGTAATGTCTGCCGATGTTACTTCATTGAATGAGGTAGTCGTAACGGCTCTTGGAATTGAGCGTGAAACTAAATCATTGGGTTACTCTGTACAAGAGGTAGATGGAGAAGAGCTTACGCAAGTTTCTCAAGATAACGTGATGAATTCACTCGCTGGTAAAGTAGCTGGCGTGGCTATAAACCAAACAGGTATGGCCGGCTCGTCTGTTAGCGTTGTAATAAGAGGTGCAACATCGCTAACTACAGATAACCAACCGTTGTTTGTGGTTGATGGAATTCCTATGAGCAATAGTTTGAACAACGTGGCACAAAACGGTGATGGAAACCAAGTAGACTATGGTAATGCTATCTCGGATATCAATCCTGATGACATAGCGAGCATGACTGTATTGAAAGGGCCAAGTGCCGCTGCACTATATGGTACCAGAGCGGGGAACGGTGTGATTCTAATCACAACAAAGTCTGGTGCTGGATCTAAGAAAATAGGAGTTCAGGTGGCTTCTAGCACACTGTTTGAAATGCCAACTAAACTACTTGATTTTCACTATAAATATGCTAACGGTGGTAGAAATGCTACTTTAGATGAAGGATCAGCATATTGGGCCGGACCTCAATTAGATGCTGGTATCATTTCAGATCAATTTGGATATGACTCTCCTTCTGAATTGAAGTCTTATCCTAATAATATGAAGGATTTTTTGCAAACCGGTGTAACTTCTAATAACAGCATAGCCTTAACAGGTGGTGGAGAAAAAGGAGACTACAGGTTTTCATATGCCAACATGACAATGAAAGGGATGATTCCAAATCACGACAGGTTTACGAATAGCTTTAAGTCGGGAGTGAATTTTAAGATTCTTGATAATTTGACTTTCTCTAGTAATATGTCTTTTAGCAGATCCAATTCAAATGATATCCCTAGTACAGGTGATAGAAGGAATAATCCATTGGAAGCCGTTTATAGTTTTTCATATATAGATGTAAATACGTTGAAGGATTATTGGGAGCCTGGTTTTGAGGATATTCAGCAAAGAAGACCGGAAAGTACGGATAACCCATATTTTATTGCATATGGCATGTCAAATGCGTTCGTTAGAGATCGTGTATATGGAAATGTTGCCCTGCAATATGATCTCAATGAAAACTTTTCATTCAAGCTAAGAAGCGCATTGGATACCTATAATGAGAATAGAGAAACCAAAGTTCCGTTTAGCGCCGAT
>JAUHXX010000363.1 GCA_030426825.1 Bacteroidia bacterium
ATAAGCGTTGTACTCATCTACTATTTCTTGATTAAAAGTTATCGGTTTACTTTCCATCTTAAATAAATTTATTCCATACCCTTTCGTGGACATAATACAAGACCAATTTTGTAAAAACTTCTACAGATCCGATCGAAACCGCTACTGTGATTTCGCCAGTTAAAAAGTAAGCGATCACCATAGTATCTAAAGTACCCACAACTCTCCAACTAACCGTTTTTAGTAGGCTTTTCGCTGCAGAATCTCCTCTTCTGACTCCTCTTTTATGTAAGAATTGATCGATTAACATGACAAAAATTTTGACAAATATATACTTAATCTATCGAATTACTAGATTATTAATTAAAAAAATTTTAATTTTCTGCTTTGAGGATATCCTGAAGGGTTTTGTTTGCAACAATTTTTAGCGTTTCATCTCTCACCTCAATCATAATTTTATTCAAGCCACAAGTTTCTTCATCAACACATTCATCACAAGGCTCATAATAGTTTAACGAGACGCATGGAAGCAAAGCGATCGGTCCATTAAACATTCTAATGACATCAGCTAACTGAACATCATTTGGATCCTTAAGTAGATAATAGCCACCTCCTTTACCCATTTTACTTGTTAAAATTCCTGCCTTTTTTAAATCTAATAGAATCGATTCAAGGAATTTTTTGGGAACTTTTGTTTTTTCTGCTACCTCTGAAATCAGCACTGGAACCCTCTCCTCTTGTTTACCAAGATAAGTTAGGGCATGAAAGGCGTATTTTGTCTTTTTAGATAGCATTAGGCGTTTCAAATGTAAACAATCTATTTTTTTATAAAAATCTATTCAGAGAATACCTGCCAAAAAACGGGTTTAAAATTGTTCTCAAGTAGCAATCTTAACTGAACCTATTCTGTCAATATTGATTGAAACACACTATGCATACTGCATTACCAGCACCTTTACAATTGGTTTCCTAAATCATTTATTTGTATTAATCAACAGGTCTACATATCAATCATGACCATAAACTGTTAAAATTAATTACGCTAAAATCACTAGGAAAATTGCCGATAATTTCGTAGTATTAGAAGGCAAGGAAAAATGTGAGATAAACATCTCACCAACCAGACTGTGATTTTTATCGTCTACTATATTGTATACCACACCTTTAAAACTAACAGAACATGAGACAACTAAAAATTACCAAACAGGTCACAAACAGAGAAACAGCATCATTAGACAAATATTTACAAGAGATTGGTAGGGTTGACCTTATTTCAGCGGAAGAGGAAGTTGAGTTGGCGAAAAGAATTAAGGAAGGGGATATGAAAGCTTTAGATAGATTAACTAAAGCGAATTTACGTTTTGTTGTTTCGGTTTCAAAGCAATATCAAAATCAAGGATTATCACTTCCTGATTTGATCAATGAGGGTAACTTAGGATTAATTAAAGCGGCGCAACGATTTGATGAAACGCGTGGATTTAAGTTTATTTCATACGCGGTTTGGTGGATCAGACAATCCATATTACAAGCCTTAGCAGAACAAGCCAGAATTGTAAGATTACCATTAAATAAAATAGGTATTATCAATAAGGTGAATAAAGCATTCGCCAAATTAGAGCAAGAGTTTGGAAGAACTCCGACAATTGATGAATTGGCCGAAGTTCTGGAGGTTTCTGACAATGATGTAAAACAATCACTTGCAAACACTGGTCGCCATGTATCTATGGATGCGCCTTTGAAAGAGGGAGATGAAGGTTCGTCTAGCATGTATGATGTCTTGCAGAATCCGGAAAGTAACAATCCTGAAAAAGATCTAATAGCTGAATCATTGCGTTCAGAAATAGAAAGGTCATTGAGCACTCTTAAACTGAGAGAAGCTGATGTTATTCGTTTATATTTTGGACTTGCCGGACAACCTCCAATGACACTAGCTGAAATTGGATTACGATTTGACTTAACCAGAGAACGTGTTAGACAAATTAAAGAAAAAGGAATCCGCAAATTAAAGAATACCTCTAGAAGTAAAATGCTACGGGCTTATTTAGGATAATTGAATATTGTTCAATTTGTAGTAAACACCGTCTTCATTAGCAATTAAATCATTGTGATTTCCTTGCTCTACTATTTGTCCATTTTCAAGAACAAGTATATTATCGGCATTTTTTATGGTTGATAATCTATGCGCAATTACGAAAGAAGTTCTTCCAACCATTAACTTTTCAAGCGCATCTTGAACCAGTTGTTCTGATTCAGAATCTAATGCTGATGTAGCCTCATCTAAAATCAGAATTTTAGGATCTTTCAATATGGCTCTAGCAATGGCTATTCTTTGCTTTTGCCCCCCTGACAATTGAATACCTCTATCGCCTACCAAGGTTTCCATTCCGTCAGGAAAAGATGAAATAAAATCGAAAGCGTTTGCTTTCTTAGCTGCAGCAACTACTTCTTCTTCAGTAGCATTCACATTTCCATATAAAATATTCTCTCTCACTGTACCGCCAAACAGCATCACTTCTTGAGGAACAACAGCAATATGATCACGTAAGGATTGTTTTGAGATGGTCGAAATGCTTTTACCATCAAACAAGATATGACCAGCATCTATGGAATAAAAATTCAATAAGAGTGAAGAAATAGTAGATTTACCTGCCCCTGAGCTTCCAACTAGAGCAATGGTTTGACCAGCCCCACATTTAAACGAGACGTTTTTAAGCACTTTTATCTCTTTACGTTGAGGATATGAAAAAGACACACCTTCAAAAACAACATCTCCCGATAATTCCTTTACCTCTTCTCCTTCGGCCGATTCAACTTCCTCTTCTAACAAATCCATTAAGTGTTCTGTTGAGCCAATTGCTTTTTGAATTTTAGCATACAGATCAGGTATCGCTCCAAAAGACATACCTAAGAAGATGGTAAAAATGATGAAGGAAGTAAACTCGGCTAAATTGATTTCTCCAGCCACCTGCATGCCTTTCGCCTTCCAGATTACAAAGGAAATCCCTCCAAACATGCAAAAAATGATAAAGGATACAAAAAGACCTCTCATCACACCTCTCTTCAAATTAATGCCCATTACTGTCTTAATATTCTCATCATAACGATTCGTTTCATAAGACTCATTAGTAAACACTTTTACATTCACTATTCCAGATAAAACTTCTACCAAGATTGAATTAGATTTA
>JAUHXX010000364.1 GCA_030426825.1 Bacteroidia bacterium
TAGAAGAACAAATAAATGCCTATTATCCTTTAGCTCCTTGTCAAAGTATGAATACTACAGTAAGTGTTGTAGCAGGCACTGGTTGTACTTCAACGGTAGATATATCTAATATTATTAATCCTTTGAGTGATCTAAAAATCACAACTATGAATTCAACTGTTCCACCGATTCCGGGAAATCCATATCAACAAAAGGTGATTGTGAAAAATATCGGAACTGTGACTGAGTCAGGTGTGCAATTGGGGTATGAACATGATGGTCAGCTCATTTTCGGAAGTACTTCACAGCCCGCTCTCACTCAATTGAATGCTGGGGCAGCTCCAAATCACTATAGTATCCAAAGCGGATTTCCATCTTTAGCACCAGGTGCAGGTACAACTATATTGATGAATTATAATACACCAACAAATATTCCTCTAGGTACTGTTGTCACTTTTTTCGATTCAGTTGCAAATGCAGCGCCAATAGCAACCAATTGGCTAGTCGATTATAGTCCATGGAATAACGTCAATACGCATCAACCAGTTGTAATCGGTTCGTATGATCCTAATTATAAAGAAGTATCCCCTAGAGGAGTAGATACTCCTGGATATATTCCTAGCACAACAACTGAATTTGATTATACGATTCATTTTCAAAATGAAGGAACTTATTTCGCTCAGAACATTTATATTACTGACCAGTTAGATCCAGATTTTGACTGGACAACCTTAAGACCAGGTTATTCGGATTATTCGTATACAACAACTGTCAGTGAAACTGGTTTGGTTACCTTCACTTTTACAGATATCAACTTACCTTGGAAAAGTCAATATGGTGATGCGTTAAGTTCAGGTTTGATTAACTATAGCATTGAGCGTTTGTCCACTAATCCGCAAGGCACAGAATTTACTAACACGGCAGATATCTTTTTTGATTATAACCCTCCGATAACCACAAATACAACATTAAACACGCTAAATGATGATGTATTTTCTAATGTTGAAGATTATGCGAGTTCTGTTATCGAAGAAAGTGGAATAAGCGTTGATTTATATCCAGTTCCAGCTAATGAGAGCGTTACAATTCGAATAAATAATGTTTCATTTAATCAGATTGCTGAATTAAGCATATTTGATTTGACAGGTAAATCGATTTCTTCAGAACAAATTAATTTGACTGAAGGCTCTTCACTTGTTTACAAAAATATTTCTTATTTGGAAAATGGCACGTATCTAACGCGAATCCAATTTGAAGATGGTTCGTTTGTCGTGAAGAAAATAGTATTTTCTAAATAACTTGAATAAAACAAAAAGTTTGGCCGATTCTCAAAAGGGATCGGCCTTTTTTTATTTTGTTTCACAGGTGTAATCGGTGATTATCAAGGTACACCGAACATGGTACTAGATCATGGTAAACAAGTGAAGTTGTTAGGGGATTATTGAGAAGGTATTTAGCTTTTTTTTAGGATTGAGTTTGAAAATTCGCAATCAAATCTAGAATTTTTGGAATGAAAATTACAAGTCCAACTGCAGCAGCGGAAAATGCAGATACAAGGACACCTGCAGCTGCTAAGTCTTTAACTTTTTTAATAGCATTTCTTTTTTCTGAACATACAAAATCAGCTAAATTTTCAACTGATGAATTAATCAGTTCTATAGCCAGAACGAAACCAATACAGAGTATTATTGCTATCCACTCAATGGAATTAATTTCTAAGATTATACCCGTCAAAATGGAAAGTACTGCTACGAATGCATGGATTCGAGAGTTAGGCTCTTCTTTAAACATAATAATGAGTCCATTAAAAGCATAACTAAAGCTTTTCAGCCTTGATTTTAAGGAGAAATTGCTCTTTTTCATAATATTATGTATCCCTAAAAAAGTCGCTATGCATGCGCTCCTGCTTTCGCAGTCGCTTTAACACCAGTCAATTTTTCAACCATGTGCCAAGAGTTGATGATTTCTGTGTAAGTCCAAACATCTCCATCTTCAGCCATTCGTTTGATATTATTAGAATTCAGTTCGCTCGGATGCGTGGCACCAGTTGCACCCATCAATTCTAAGAAGGCTTTCACTGTATTGTGGTGATAGTTGTAACACCTCACATATTTATCCTCCACATTTAAGCCTTTCATTAAAGCCTTATTCTGTGTCGCTACACCAACTGGGCAGGTATTTGTATTACACAGCTGTGCATGAATACATCCAATAGAAAGCATGAAAGATCTTGCAGACTGTGTTAAATCTGCACCCATAGATAGTGCTTTAAAAATGCCAAATCCGGAAAATATTTTTCCAGAAGCAATCACCTTAATTTTATCTCTTACACCATATTTTTTTAATAAGGTATCGGCTAACACTAATCCAACGTAAAGTGGAAGACCGACATTATTCGCAAACTCAAGTGGAGCAGCTCCAGTACCACCTTCTGCACCATCAATACCAATAAAGTCAGGATGTTGACCTGTTTCTTTCATGGCTTTGCATATTTCCTCAAACTCTTCAACTTTTCCAATACACAACTTAAACCCAACAGGTTTACCTCCTGATAAATCTCTTAATTTATCACAGAAATCTAACAATCCTTTCGGGTCAGAAAAAGCCGTATGGTGAGACGGTGAAAGTACATCTTGTCCAACAGGAACGGCTCTAATTTTTGCAATTTCAGGGGTTACTTTTTTACCCGGTAATATTCCTCCCTTACCTGGTTTTGCTCCCTGCGAGAGTTTAACTTCTATCATCTTTACGGAATCGTGGGTAGCGTTTTCTTGAAACATTGTCTCGTTAAAAGTTCCATCTTCATTTCGGCACCCAAAATAACCAGTTCCAATTTGCCAACTCAAATCTCCACCTACCTTGTGGTAAGGTGAAATCCCTCCCTCTCCTGTGTTGTGATAAAAATTACCTTTTGCAGCACCTTTATTCATGGCTAAGACTGCGTTTTTAGACATTGACCCAAATGACATGGCAGAAATGTTATACAAAGAGGCTGAATAGGGTTTTGCACACTGGGCTTCACCAATCATTACTCTAGGCTCTTCTTTAATTTTTTTAGGATACATGGAATGGGTGATGAATTCATATCCTTCTTCATAAACATTCATTTCTGTTCCGAAAGGATGTGTTGCTCCAAGATTTTTTGATCGCTGATAAATTATGGCTCTGCTGTTTTTGTTGATTG
>JAUHXX010000365.1 GCA_030426825.1 Bacteroidia bacterium
TCCAGACAACTCTTCCTGACCGAAGCTTGATAACGCAAGGATTAAAAAACAAATTATGCTAAGGCTCTTTTTCATTTATTGAATTTAAAAATACACTGAAATATTTCATTCAGAACAGATTAACTATGATATTTGCTTAAACTTTTAAGATAAACTTTACGTATATCTTTTGCAAAGCGATACTAATGAAAAAAACTCTACTACTCATATTTTTGGGACTTTTTAACCTTATACTAACAGCTCAGGTCAACTTAGATAGCGGCTTGGTCGCTCATTATCCTTTTGATGGAAACGCAAACGATCTCAGCACAAATGCAATAAATGGTACTCCTTACAATGCGGTTTATTCAACTGGGGTTTATGGCGTTCCAAACACCTCTATTTTATTTAACGGAAGTGACACTTCGTATACTGATTGTGGACCTGATAACAGAGGAATCACGGACACCATTGCGATTGGCGTTTTTGTGAGAACCACTTTTAACGGAATTGGTGATATAGTGAGTAAATACGATCCGGGATCAGATGAAGGCTATCACTTTCAAATTAGCTTAGGTAAAATTCGCTTAGCCGGTCGAGACGGCTCAGGAAACTATCGTCAAACCGGTTTTTCGTCAACTGCAATTAACGACAGCTCATGGCATCACATTATTGGCGTTGTTCAAGGCAATACTTGGCTGTTATATGTTGATTGTAATTTAGAAGGTGCCCAATCAAATGCTACCATGAATCCTGATATCAGTTCAGTTGCAGAGTTGGGCATTGGAAAAGATGTTTTTTCGAATCAAAAGTTCTTGGACTGTGAAGTGGATGAAGTTCGAATCTATAATCGACCCTTAACGTCTGACGAAAGAGATTCATTATGTGCTACGGCAGTTTTTGCCTCAACCGAACAACCAATAGCATCAAAACAACACTTGAACATATATCCTAATCCTGCTAATGATCAAATTGCAATTGCTGCCACATCAACACTTGAACACTCCGTGATTGAAATATTCGATATGATGGGACGTAGAGTTTTGGTAGAAAATCAGCCCAAATCAACTGCAATTATTGACATTGCGCACTTGCAAGCAGGGAACTACGTAGTAAAAATCACAGATAAAAACCAAATGACAACCGCTTTATTCGTTAAGCGATAAAAATGGAAATCAACTTACGGCCCATAAAAAATGATGATCTCGATAATCTGGTTAAATATGCTGGTAACAAGAAGATATTCGACAATTTAACTGATCAATTCCCACATCCTTTCACGGCGGATGCTGGTAAAAACTTCATCAATAAAATACGGAAAGTTGAACCACATCATGTATTAGCAATTGACCATGAAGGTGAATTAATTGGGGCTATTGGCGTTCACCCTCAAGCTGATGTCTATTGCAAAAATGCTGAAATGGGCTATTGGGTAGCCGAAGAATTCTGGGGCCAAGGTGTCATCAGCCAAGCAATTCCTAAAATGGTGGACTATGGTTTTGAAAAGTTTGATTTTACACGAATTTTTGCGCGCCCCTATGGCAGAAATGTCGCCTCTCAAAAGGCTTTGGAGAAATCTGGTTTTGTTCTAGAAGCTACGCTGGAAAAGACTTTTTATAAAAATGGACGGTTTGAAGATGAGCTTATTTATGCCATCAGACGAAAATAAACCCTACTTTTAGCTAAAATTATTTCATGAGCGTTTTAGCAATTTTACAAGAGCGAAGTGGCAACAGTTGCGAACTTTGCACAGGTACAGATGGACTTTCAACTTATCATGTTCCTCCACAATCATCTAACGAAACTCAAGATAACACGATTTATACTTGTGCTACTTGTAAATCTCAAATTGAAGAGCCAGAAAGTATAGACAGTAATCACTGGCGTTGCTTGAACGACTCAATGTGGAGCGAAATTTCAGCTGTGAAAGTTGTTGCATATCGTATGTTAAGTCTGATGAAATCAGAAGGCTGGCCTCAAGACCTATTGGATATGATGTATTTAGAGGAGGATGATTTGAAATGGGCTCAATCCACTTTACTTGCCGAAGGTGAAGAAGCAATCGTACACAAGGACAGTAATGGTGTAAAACTTAATGCAGGTGACAGTGTTGTGTTAATTAAAGATTTAGATGTTAAGGGAGCTGGTTTCACTGCAAAACGTGGAACAGCAGTTAGAAACATCTCTCTGGATGCTAATGATGCCACTCATATTGAAGGCAGAGTAAATGGTCAGCACATTGTTATTTTGACGCAATACGTTAAGAAAACCTAAGAGAAGTTTTCTTGAACTATACGATCAATCACCTCCTTGGTAAGGGGCTTAGAAATGAGTTCTTTGGCCAATCGCTGCTTGGTAAGTGATTCAAAATCCTTTTGTTGATTTGTACCAGAAACTAAGACTATTGTAGATGAAAAGTCCTCAAAAGCTTCGTCAATTTCGTCAATCCATTCATACCCATCCATCTCAGGCATATGAATATCCAAGAAAATTAAATCAGGTAATTTCGTACCTGTCTCAGCATCTGAAATTATTTGATCGAGCGCCTGCTGAGCATTGGTGAAACAGGTAACTTCTCCAATTCTATTGTTTTGTTTTGCCACTTTAGTTGTCATTAAATTATTCATTTCAGAATCATCAACGATCATCAACTTTAAAGTTTCCATATTACATTCTTTTTAATCAAAGCAGCTAATCTTGGAAAACTATCTGCATTGCAATCTAACAATTTCAGGACAAAATTAAGCAGATTAATTTGGTGAGTTATTACCAACTGTCACAAATAACTATAACTTGAACGAATTTATGGTTCTTGCTGAACTTCCATCTTTTTCTTCGGATATTTTAAATCCAACATCACAATGATTGCAGTGAATCCCCAAACCGGTATAGTAGCTTTATCTGTATCTAAATAATTATTGAGGATACCATGCGCGAAATAAGTCACCAATCCTAAAAACAAGGATAACATGAGGTTTCTCATAGGACCGTGAGGCATTCGGATATAGAGCATAATTGCCGTATAACAGATATATGCCACTAAAGCAATCATTAAAAGCATTCCAATCAAGCCTTGCTCAGACAATGGCCCAAGGTATTCTGAATGGGCATTACCTCTGTTACCTGAATTCGTTGAAATAATCGTTTTACCTGATGACAATTGAAAGGG
>JAUHXX010000366.1 GCA_030426825.1 Bacteroidia bacterium
GCGGCAATAGTGGCATCTACTTTAGCAGCAACTTCTTCATCTACAATATCTACGTGTACTTTTTGATTTCTCGGGTCGCCTACAATTGGGCCATCCGGAGTTACCAAATACTTTTTCCCTTTATGTTTAAAATCTGGCATATAATAAGGCAGGCCTCTTTTTCTTGCCCACCAAGGAGATTCATATTTAGCATCTGAAATCCCCAAAACAAATAAAATATAGGCCCCATTAAAAAGTACGCACAAAACTTTATCAAGTGTAGAATGCTTTCCAAACGAATCACACACCTCAGTAAACATGACAATTACAATATAGATAAGCGGCAGCATTGCTGCACCAATAAGCGCAAACGGAATTGTAACTTCGGACCATTCGGTTGGTCCAGGTTCTAATTCTCCTCCTTGGCCATGAATCGGAAATAATCCATCAAATAAAGTCCAATCAAAAGCAACAATACCAGCTATAACAACACCGGGAAGAATCAACCACAAGCAATGTTTTGCCGGGCGTCCTACAACCTTACAAAACACAATAACGTTCCAAACAGGTACCAGGGCCGCAACTGCGGGCTGGCCGGCTTTAGCGTATAATGACATTTGTGAAATAAGGGCAATAAAGGCAATGATGATTGCAGCAACCAAAAGACCTGGTGACAATCCTAACAAAAATTCAATCATAGCGAGAGGTATATTTCACATCCAAAATACTGAAAAAAAATGAATTAAACCATTTCGCAAAGCATACGAAGACAATTTAGCAGGCATTTATAGCTGCTATATTTTATGCTGACTAAAATTTATTAACTTTAAATAAAACATAAAAAACAGCCGTAAATCGCGGCATAAAATCAAATGTAATGAATGACGATAGTGAATTAATAATGTATGGGATTTTAGGGGTAGTTGTGCTGCTACTCATTATTAAATCCATCATCTTAGTTGATGAAAAGACGGTCTATGTAATCCAACGATTAGGGAAATTTTCTAAAATGGCATCTGCCGGTTTAGGATTTATCATTCCTTTTATTGATCGCAAGGCTGGGGTAATCAATTTAAGGGTTCAGCAATTAGATGTTGATGTAGAAACAAAAACACATGATGATGTATTCGTTCATGTTAGGGTATCAGTTCAGTTTCAAGTAATGTCTGATAAATTGCATGAATCATTTTATAGTTTAGATAATCCAAGACATCAAATTTCATCATATGTTTTTGATGATGTAAGAGCCGAAGTTCCAAAAATGGAATTGGATGATGTTTTCGCTAAGAAAGAAGAAATCGCGGTTGCGGTTAGAAATAACTTAGCCGATTCAATGGACGACTATGGCTATAAAATTGTGAAGGCCTTAATCACCGATATTGACCCGGATGCTCACGTTAAAGAATCAATGAACAGAATTAACGCGGCAAAAAGAGACAAAGAGGCGACAATGGAAGAAGCTGAAGCTGGTAAAATTAGAGTGGTAAAAGCCGCTGAGGCTGACGCAGAATCTAAAAGATTATCAGGTGAAGGTATCGCGCAACAACGTCTTGAAATAGTTCGTGGATTCAAAGAATCTGTTGAGGATTTCCAAAAATCATTAAAGAACATTACACACGAAGAAGTGATGCAATTTGTATTATTAACTCAGTATTTTGATACTTTGAATAACATTGGGGCGAACGGCAAAAACACAACTATGTTGATGCCTCATTCGCCAGGAGCCATGCAAGATTTCCAACAACAAATTGTTGCTGGAACTGCTTTCGGTCAAAAAATGAGTGAAGATATGGAAGGAGATGACTAAATGTTAAGAACGGCTGTTTTAATAATTATCACTTTAACAGTTGTTTACATTGGTTTGGAAATCTCCAGCTATGTATTTGAAATTCCCCGTTCTGAGATCTTATCTTGGACGGGGATTATTTTTGTCGCCTATTTAATTGAAAAAGGATTGAAATACTTTTTGTTGCTCCCTTTTAAAATGTATCTAGGTGATGTGAGACGCCATCCCTTAGGTAGGATGACGCAAGAAATGGGATTCAGCCTGGCCTATATTTCTGTTTGGTTAGCCGTGGGCTTCACGCCAATTAACGGATTTGTTCAAGGAAATCAACCCGAACATTTGATTAGCTACCCGATATTCCTTAAAATTGCGCTCGTATTAATTTGCGCGACTATCTTATTTTCAATTCTATGGTGGATTTCTCTCAAAGTAAAAAAGTAATACTTTCAATCATCTTGATGATGACGGGATTTGCTTTTGGACAAAATCCACAAGAAAGTAAGTCAGGCATTCGGGTGATGTTTTATAATGTTGAGAATTTATTTCATCCTTCAAATGACAGCCTTAAAAATGATGATGAGTTCACTGAAAAAGGAACCCGATTTTGGTCATTCAATCGTTATTTTGATAAAATCAACAAAGTCGGTAAAACAGCCATAGCTGTTGGCGAATGGGAACCTCCCGCAGTAATCGGTTTGTGTGAAATTGAAGACATTCAATGCTTGAAGGATTTGGTCTATTCATCTCCCCTAAAAAAGTTTGGATACGAAATTGTACATCAAGAAAGTGGTGACAACAGAGGAATTGATGTGGCTTTGCTGTATCGTCCGAAACATTTTAAACTGGTAAGTTATCATGCTCACGTTCTAAATTTTGGTCCTGATAGTCGTCCAACCAGAGACATTTTATACGTGAAAGGCACTGTTGGGAAAGATACCCTTCATTTGTTTGTGAATCACTGGCCATCTCGATACGGCGGTCAATTGGTTACTGCCCCTAAAAGGGATTTTGCGGCATCAGTTTTAAGGGCCCAATACGATTCAATATTGGCAGTTGTTCCGAATGCGGCTATTCTTGCCATGGGTGATTTTAACGATCATCCAGATGACCCTTCAATGGAAGAGATTATGCGTGCACGAAAGTCGGTTGAAGACATGGAAGAAGGTGATTTTTTAAATATGCTCTGGCAATATGAATTCAAAAAAGGCACGCACAAATATGATCATGAATGGGGAATTTTAGATCAATTCGTAATAACTCCAGGATTGATTTCGGGTAAATCTGGCCTGATTACAAGTTTAGAAAAAGCTCAAATTTTTGATGCTGACTATCTGTTAGAAGAAGAAAAAGACGGTATTGGAAA
>JAUHXX010000367.1 GCA_030426825.1 Bacteroidia bacterium
AAGAATGCGACGGCCTTTAAAGATGCTATCTTGAAACTGTACAACGACAGAGACTTAACTTCCACTTTAGCTGTCAACGCTAAAAAACGAATTGACGCCGAGCTCAGCACCGAACAAACCATTCAAAAAGTTAAAGCGCTTTATGAAGAATTGGTTCATGGTGAGAAAGGATAGCAGCTGTTAATAAAAATTGTTTGCCATTGCCCTTCTTTTATCTCATTTAATCCTATTTTTGCCAAAAAAAATTGAACATGAGTATTGCAGATGTTTTCGAAAACGGAGAAAGAACCCAAGATAAAGCACATTTCAGAAATTTAGTAATGATCGCCGAAGCTGACGGAACTGTAGATGATTCTGAAAAAAGACTTTTAGATGAGATTGGAAGCAAGTTAGGGTTAACAGAAGAGCAAATTAAGGACATTGAAAAAAATCCGGAAAAGTATCAAATTAATCCTCCAAGTAGCAGAGTTGAGCGTTTTGAACAAATTGTTGAATTGATTCAAATGGTGCACGTTGACGGTAAAGTTGATGATGCTGAAATGAAAGTTCTTGAAAAAATTGCAGTGGGAATTGGCTACAAAGATTTAGATGATGTAGACGTTGAGAGTATTCTTGCATTAATTGTTAGAGGTGAAGATACAGATGTTATCATCCAAGAATTATTATAGATATTGATTTTTAAATGAATGGAGCCGGTCTTTTTTAGATCGGCTTTTTTTATGCTGTTACCGCAGTTTTCGCTTTGTTTTGCAAAACGCTCAAACAGGGTCGGGTCATTCGCTATAGTCATGTTGGGCTTCGAGAACCTCAGCCATCAACATAAGCTGTCGCTGCTACCCCTAACAGAATCCTAATAATGCTTCTTGAGCTCTTCAAACACTTTTACAACTGCCGGGCATATCTCTGTATTCTTAACAGATAAATCTAGCACTTGATAAAACCGCTTTCTATTGGTGTGCGGATATTCTCTACAGGCCAATGGTCGGGCTTCATAAACTGAACAATAATTATCTGCGCCTAAAAACGGGCAAGGCGCCGACCTGAACACGTAATCACCATCACTATCCATCTCCATATGTGCCGCTATCAAATCAACCGGTTTCATTTTTAGGTGCTTCGCCAAGCGGTCAACATCACGGTCATGCATTCCCGGACTCGTTGTTTTACAACAGTTTCCGCAATCTAAACAATCAATTTCATCAAATACATCTTCATGCAATTGATGCGTTACTTGATCTAAATTCTTCGGCTTTGATTTTTTAAGCTTTTTGACTAAAGCTTTAGTACCCTTAATGTTGCTCTGCCCTTTTTCTATGATTGCTTTCACATCCATCCCGTAAAAATAATCCATAATTTTTCACAATTCAACTAAACCTTTTATCAAAAAACATGTCTAAACACATTATTTAAAACTAATTTTGCACCGTGTTCAAAAAATCACTCATATTATTTATCATTTTCATAAGTCAAATCTCTTATGCCCAACCGCCTGGTGGTGGAGGAAAAGGTGATCACAACAAAAACGAAGCGAAAGGTGAAATTTTTGGAAACCTTGTAGACTCGCTTACCAATAAAGGAGTTGGTTACGCAACTATTATTGCGCTAAAACAACCAGACAATAAAATGGTTGGTGGTGTGGTTACAGAAGACAATGGTAACTTTTCTATCCCAGATTTACCCTTTGGAAAATACAAACTCAAAATTTCATTTGTTGGATACAACACCTTGTTTATTGATGATATTGAGCTGAATGCATCTAAAAGTACTTTTCAGCTGAAAAACGTGATTTTAGCTCCAACTACTTTAAAAACTGTAGAAGTTATTGGCGACAAACCATTGATCACTTACGAAATAGATAAAAAAGTAATTAATGTTGAAGATCAAATCAACACAGATGGGCAATCTGTCACTGAGATTTTAGAAAACATTCCATCCATCACGGTAGATGCTGATGGAACTGTTAGTTTACGTGGGAGCTCGAGTTTTACCTTATTAATTGATGGAATACCAACCGCTATGGATGCTTCTGACGCCCTAGCTACTATTCCTGCGAGTACGATAAAGGACATTGAAATCATTACCAATCCATCTGCAAAATTTGATGCAGAAGGTACTAGTGGCATCATCAATATTATTACCAAAAAAAGCAAGCTCGAGGGAATCAGTAGCTTAATTAACTTATCAGCAGGACGTTTTTCTAATCATAACGGTGACTTTTCACTCAATATCAAAAAGAAAAAATGGACTTTTGATGTAGCAGGTGGTGCGGGAATCAGAAATCATCCTAACAAAAGATCTTCAGAACGAATCACTACTTATGACAGTTTAGTAAACAGAATTGTAAGTGAAGGTGAAAGCAGCTGGAAGAGACAATACGCAAATGTCGGAGGAGGTGTTCAATGGAATCCGAATAACAGCCATGTTTTAGCCATACGTACCAATTTTAAATGGACGGACATGATTCCTTATGACGATCAATTCTTTGAAAGTTTCGACAACGACAGTTTAATTTCGAGTTTTCAAACCAACCAAAGCAATGATATTGACCTGTTCAATAACACGAGTAATTTGTATTATCAGTACAATATCAAAAGAAACAAAGATCATAACATCAGTTTTAAAGCAATAGCCAATATCAAAGATGTTGTTCAAAACGACACTACCCTATCTTACAATTCAGACGGCTCTATTCGTTCAGGAAATATTTATACTGAAACCGGGCCATCAAATTCTTACAGATTCAATTTAGATTACCAACTTCCGATAGGTAAAACCAACAAATTTGAAACGGGTGTTCAAGCACAATTTGGTCAGTCAGGAGATGTAGGTAAAAACTATGTTTACAATGACTCAACTGGTGAATATGACTTCAATGAACTGTTCAGTTCAGATGTTGATTATGTCAGAAACGTGCATGCAGCCTATGGTATTTTTGGGGGAACAAGAAAACAATTGGGATACCAAGTAGGTTTGAGAGCTGAGTATACGTACCGAACCATCACCTCATCAAAAGCGGTAGACTTTAGTACAATCAACCGATTAGATTGGTTTCCTTCAGCTCATTTCTCTTATAGCTTGGCAAATAAAAGTCAACTAATTGCCAGTTATTCGCG
>JAUHXX010000368.1 GCA_030426825.1 Bacteroidia bacterium
AGAGTAATTAGTCGAGCAGGTTATACCACTATTATGGAACTGCGTGTTCTGAATAAAACAGTTATAATGATTCCGACACCAGGGCAATACGAACAAGAGTATTTGTCTGAAAATGTGAAGTTTGACGGCGTAAAGTTTATATCAGAACCTCATTTGGACAAATATTTCACGTCATTTATCGATTAATAGAGTTATTTAACAGTAAAAATTAATGCTTTATCGAAGAAATGTGTAATTTAATCGACACATTTACTGAGAAAGCATGAAAGATTTAGTTGAATTGCAGAAAGCTTCTGTGGAGAAAATTGATCCAGATATATTAGTAACACGCTATAAAGACGGAGCTAATATTACAGAGAATGATGCGAAAGAGATCGATAGTTGTCATTTAACCATGTCAGAAGGGAATGACATGTTTATCATTGTCGATTTGACCTTTGGTTCAGTTAAAATTCATGCAGAAGCAGAGGAGTATTACGTTTATAAAGGAAGGATGATTCCCTATATTAAGGGAATCGCGATAGTTTCAAATACGAGAAGTTCATTTTTTTCGAAACTATTTGGAAGGTCCTCAAAAACATTGTATCCAACCAAAGAGTTTATAACTTTTGAGGATGCATACGCATGGTTTGATAAATTAAGAAAGTGATTAAAGAAGATATTTTTGTGAACAGCGAAGTTTTAGAGACGGCAGGCTCATGGGTCAGCAAGCTGGACGTTGATGTATTACAGTTGAAATTCAAAACGGATCAGCTTATCGTTAAAAAAGAGGCCGTTTTAATTGATCAAAATTTATGCGCACTATCTAACGGAGAAGCGCAATATGTAATTATTGACGCCCTGGATATTCAAAGTAATATGGATACTGAAGCTTTAAAGTATTTTTCTAAAAACTCTGATATAGGTAAGTATACTAAAGCAGCAGCTATTTTACTCAATAATTTGCCTATTCGATTGACTGCTGGTATTTTCATTAAATTCCATAAGCCAATTTTTAAAACTGAAATTTTTAAAAACCACGAAGAAGCATCTAGGTGGTTTGATAAATTAAGGCAGGGTTAGTTGGCGCAGTCACAAGCTGATTCGAACTCAATTTTTACCCAATGTAATTTGGCGTTCCACTTTCTTTGAAAATCATCATCAAAATTAAGTCCACTTAGATCAAGTGATCTCAAGTTTCGGAGACTTTCCATTGCTTCAGGTAAATCTGAAATCGGATTGTACCACAAGTCTAACACAATTAAATTTTGAAGGTTTCCAATACTTTCAGGTATATAATCAATTGAGTTTTTCCCAAGAAAGAGGTTTCTAATTCCTGTGTTTTTATTGATGACTTCAGGATATTTTGTGAACTTGTTTTTGGTCAGATTGAGAATCCTTAAATCGTTGAAAATGAAAAATCCCGGTAAAGATTCTAGCTTGTTTTTAGAAAGGTTTAGTTCTCTTAAATTTTTGAAATTCTGAATTTCTTTAGGAACTTGAGTGAGTTTTTGTTTGCTCAAATCAAGTCGATAAACAGAGTCTGGATGAACAGACATTGCCTCTTCAATACCATCAAACATTCTGTCTTTTTGCGAAAAAGATAGATTAGATAGCAATATGCTTATTGTCAAGAAAATTACGACTTTCCTTTTCATCTTTTTCTAATTGTGATTTTAATTCATCTAAACTATTGAAGTTTTGCTCCTCACGAATCCGATTCAAAACAAATACTTCAACTTTCAGGCCATAAATATTTTTATTAAAATCAAATAAATTGACTTCAATACGTCTTTCTCGCTTGTCATTTATTGTAGGACGGTATCCTATGTTCATCATCCCAGCGTGAATTTCGCCATCCACTCGTACTTGTACCGTGTATGCACCAAGCTTTGGAATAATCTGCGTATCCTCAATATTACCAATGTTAGCAGTGGGGAAACCGATTGTATTTCCGATTTGATCACCTTCTACGACTTTACCTGTAAACCTAAAAGGCCGTCCCAAATATAAGTTTGCAGTTTCCATGTCTCCTGCATGAATCGCTTTCCTGATTTTGGTCGAACTCACATTTACCTCTTCTAGTTGAAAGGCTGGTATTTCTTCCACCTCAAAATTATAAACAGGTGCTAACTCCTTTAATAACTCAATATTTCCTTCTCTATTTCTTCCAAAATGATGGTCATATCCAATGGTCAGTAGTTTCACATTGAGTTGGTTCACCAAAATGTTTCTTACAAATTCGGTCGCTCCCATCCTAGAAAATTCTTTGGTGAACGGAAATAAAATGAGGTGATCGATACCTGCTTCTTCTAATCGCTCTATTCTGCGTTCAACATTTTGAATCAATTCCAGATTATGGTCATCTGGGTGCAAAACCATGCGCGGATGTGGGTGAAATGTGAATAACACCGATTCACCTCCAATGCGCTCAGCAGATTTATTTAAAAAGTCAATGATTTTTTGATGGCCAGTATGCACTCCATCATAGGTACCTAATGTGAGTACGGGGTTTTTAATAAGGGGTACTTCTTCTAAAGAATAATAGACTTTCAACCGATCGTGTTTGTGTCCTAAAACTTTTAGGGATATTCAGTATTCAAAGTTATGTAAAAAACTTTCAACAATTCGGGCTTATAATTAAAATATGCATTAAATTTGCACGCGAAAATTGAATACGACTATTAAAAAAACAAATAATGTCTAACATTAAAGGTAAGATTTCACAAGTGATAGGGCCTGTGATAGATGTCACTTTCGAAAAAGGAAGTTCGCTTCCTAACATCATGGATGCAATGGAGGTGACAAAAAAGGACGGTACTAAAGTTGTTTTAGAAGTACAACAACATATCGGAGATGATCAAATTAGAACAGTTGCAATGGACTCTTCTGATGGATTTTCAAGAGGTATGGAAGTTGTTTCTACTGGAGCACCAATTACAATGCCGATTGGAGAAGCAGTAAAAGGAAGATTATTTAATGTTATTGGTGATGCTATTGATGGATTACCAAATGTTGATAAAACTGGAGGAAATCCAATCCACAGAGATGCTCCTAAGTTTGAAGATTTAACAACTTCAACAGAGGTTTTATTTACAGGGATTAAAGTAATTGACTTGATTGAGCCTT
>JAUHXX010000369.1 GCA_030426825.1 Bacteroidia bacterium
ATCCGCTTGCTATAGGAATCATAGCACCACCTTCAAACCTGTAAAGGTCATCTTGGCCATCTAAAATGTAGGCAATTGAAGATCCTATCGGCCAAGACATTGATACTCGGTCTCCGCTATTTTCCTGCATATTTTGAAGGATGTTGAATGATGCTCCGTGGTCAGTAGAAATGGCCAATTTGCTCGTTGCAACTCCAGTCCATGAAATATCCTGATATAAATATAAAATTGTACTGTCGTTATCATTTAATTGATACAAATCAACTCCACGGCCTCCGTTAGGTCCTGAGAAACCAATTGCATCCGTCCAAGTTTGCCCGTCATCATCTGAATAGGTGATTATTCGACCGCTTGCTGCTAATATTCTAAGAGTGCCATCAGCCAAACGGATGGTTTGTAAAACATGAGGAGCAAATAAAACATGGTCATTCAATGATTCCCAACTGCTGCCATTGATATTTCCTTTCCATAAAATTCCGCCATCTGAAACAGCATAAACTGCTTCGCTTTGTGCGTCAAAAGCTGTCGTCCTTACGTTTCCGGCTTGATCTGTAGCACCTCTTTCAAACCATTCACCAGCAATTTCACCATTTGCATATTGCAATTGCACTTTTGAAGCTTTCATTTGCTGAACCCATTCTGATCTTTCGGCAAAATTTGCTGCATTAATTGCTCTCCAATCAATGTTATGCCCATTGCTATGAATCATCTCAATGTACATCTCTTTGCGATTTTCATACTCTTCTTCATTGGCCATTTTGTCATTGACCTGAGTTGGAATTGGAATACTGCGCTCAATAGGATCATTCGAATTTTTATCTTCTGAGATAGTAGATGTTGGGCTAAAAGTTAAATAGGTAATTACCAGTCCACTAAATAGAACTGTCCAGATGAGATTACGTTTCATTAAAAAATGTTTGACTCAAAAATACGAAATTAAGTCTTGCTGCGTTAGGGTAAAAGTTCGTAGAATTGAAATCCTGAATAGGAAATCGTTACTTTTGTTGACCAAATTAAATAACCATGAATCAAGACCCTAGTTTTAACTCAGGAGAACTCATTGCATTTTTATATAAAAAAAGAAAAGTGCTAATTATTATAACCGCAATAGCCATGGTGGCTTCAGTTGTGGTTTCTATTATGATGACACCTTATTACAAGGCAACTGCAATTGTGTTTCCAACACGATCAAATTCAGTTGATTTTCAGGGTACAGGACGAAATTCTGTTGTAGAATTTGGTGATGAAGCAGACGCTGAGCGTTTACTTCAAGTTTTGCAATCTCCTGAAATTAGAGACAGTTTGACTATAAAGTATGATTTGTATGCACATTATGATATTGATACAAATGCATCACAGTCAATGGCTAAATTTCAAAAAGCTTACGAAGGAAATATTCAGTTCAACAGAACGCGATACAATTCAATTACCATTGATGTGTACGATTATGACCCGCAATATGCTGCAGATATGGCAAATGATATTGTTCGATTGGTGGATACCGTAATGAACAGAATGATTAGAACTCGTTCAGTTGGTCCTATGTATGCCATTCAAAGCGAAGTAGAATTGATCAAAACTGAGATGGGAGATTATTCAGATAAAATGAAAATCTTGAGTGATAGTGGAGTGGTGAATCAAGAAACACGAAGTCGGTTGTATTCAGATTATTTGACGGCACTAAAAGCAGGTAAAAATGACCTGGCCAAAGAGATTAAAAACAAGATTGATGCATCACAGAAATATGGTTCTGATTATGATATCTACTCGAATTTATCCGAATTCTTTAGTTTGAGGTATTCAAATATATTGGATGTGAACGATCAAGCGCATCAGTATGCACATACCAATATTCAACAAACCATTCGTCATTCAATGGCAGAAGTGCCAGATAAAAAGGCAAAGCCAAAAAGAGCGGTTATCGTAATTGTTGCTACCATGGCAACTTTCTTATTTGCGGTATTTGCTTTATTGGCTATTGAGAAAATTCGCGAATTGAAGAAAACCGTAGGTTAAGTTCTTTACGTGCAAGCCTTGCTTCAAAATAAAACGATTTATTTGTTTTCGGCGCTTTTTATTGTGGCCGATTTGTATTTGATTTGGCGTGGTGAGCTTTTTTTAAACGCACTTCCTTTAGGACTGCTACTGGTTTATGTAGCCTTGTATCATTTTGAGCAGCTCTTTTATTTTATCATTCTCTTTACCCCTTTATCCGTAAATATAGAAGAGTTTGTTGGCGGGGATATTGGTCTGTTTTTACCAACTGAGCCCTTGTTATTTGGAATGCTCTTGCTGATTACCTACAATCAATTGCGCAAAAATCAATTTGATGTTCGTTTTATCAAACATCCAATCACTATCATTTTTATCCTTCAATTGTTATGGATAGCTTTGACATGTGTAACTTCTGAATTTCCTCTGGTTTCGTTAAAGTTCTTACTCACAAAGCTTTGGTTCATCATTCCAATTTACTTTTATGGTGTACTCTTTTTTCAGAAAGAAAGCCGCATCAATTGGTTTTTAGGCTTGTTTATAGGGTCATTAACAATAGTGGTTTTATACACTTTGACCAATCACGCAATGAACGGTTTTGATGAAGAAACAGGTCATTGGGTAATGTTCCCTTTCTTTAAAGATCACACTTCATATGGAGCCATCTTGGCTTTAGTTTATCCCGTGTTTTTTGGGGTACTGCTAGGACGTAAAAATTCGCAACTGGTGCAAATCACATTGATAGCACTTATCGTGTTATTTGGTTTCGCTATTATCATGTCTTATACAAGAGCAGCTTGGATCACTTTATTTGGAGCTTTAATTGTGTATGGATTAATTCGATTTAAGGTAAAATTTAAGTACTTGGCCGTTTTAGGTGCGGCTGCTGGAATTTATATTGCCGCCTCATGGACAGATTTGATGCATGCTGCAGAGAAAAATAGATCAGAACATGCCACGGAGAATATGAACGAGCGCCTAGAGTCTATGACGAACGTCACCACTGACGCCTCAAATCTTGAGCGTTTGAACCGTTGGGGTTGTGCAGTGCGTTTATGGCAAGAACGTCCAATGATGGGCTGGGGGCCTGGGACTTATGCTATGGTTTATGCGC
>JAUHXX010000370.1 GCA_030426825.1 Bacteroidia bacterium
TGTTGGGTCAAAACTTCATCAAATTGATGTAGTTGCCCTTGAGTCTGGATTTTATTTTCTTTTTGTGAACACCGAATCAGGGTCTCAAACTTTGAAATTTTCTAAAGAATAACAAACGTAATTTCTTCTTGCTAATTCCCAAGATTGCTTAATAAAATTGCTAATTTTATACTTCAAAATTCAGAGCAATCATGACAAATTATCAGAATTATGTCAAAGGAGAATGGATTAGTGGAGAAGGGGTAGAGACAGAACTTTTTAACGCAATTACAGGAGAACAATTCGGAACATGTTCATCAGTTGGCCTAGATTATTCTGGGATGATGGATTACGCCAAAGAGAAAGGCGGACGCGCTTTGAGAAAAATGACTTTTACTCAAAGAGGTTTAATGTTGAAAGAATTGGCCCTCTTTTTACAGTCCAACAAAAGAAAATATTACGAAGTTTCAGCATGGACAGGTGCAACAAGAGTAGATTCTTGGATTGATATTGAAGGTGGAATTGGAAACTTATTTGCCAACGCATCTTTGAGAAGACAATTGCCTGATTTACCTTATCATGTTGAAGGAAATGCTGTACCACTTTCTAAAGGTGGATCCTTTATCGGTCATCATATTATGGTGCCTAAACAAGGTGTAGCTATTCATATCAACGCATTCAACTTCCCAATTTGGGGGATGCTTGAAAAAATTGCGGTGAACCTTTTGGCTGGAGTTCCAGCTGTTGTGAAGCCCTCTGAATATACCTGTTACTTGACTGAAGTAATGGTGAGAGATATCATTGATTCTAAAATTTTACCTGAAGGTGCACTTCAATTAGTTGTTGGATTGGGAAGAGGAGTAGTTGATTTTGCAGGAGCAGAAGATACCGTGACTTTTACAGGGTCAGCTGCTACTGGTGCGATAATCGGAAATCTAGATAATATCCAAAACGACAACGTTTCTTTTAACCTAGAGTGTGATTCTTTGAATGCGGCAGTATTAGGTAAAGATGCAGTTCCTGGAACTAAGGATTTTGACATCTTCATTAAAGAAGTTCAAAAAGAAATTACCATCAAAGCAGGTCAAAAATGTACTTCAGTGCGAAGAGTAATTGTTCCTGAAGAATTGATGGATGATGTGCAATCTGCTTTAGCGGCAAGATTGGCAAAAAATACAGTTGGAGATCCAGCTGACAAGTCAGTGAGAATGGGTTCATTGGCAACGCGTTTACAAGTTGAACGTGTGCGAGCAAATATTGAATTATTACAGAAAGAGCAAAACATTGTAATTGGTGATTTGGATGATTTTGAAGTGATTGGAGCAGATAAAAATAAAGGAGCCTTCATGGCACCAATTGTTTTTAGAAATGATGATCCACATAACAAAACGGGCGCCCATAACATTGAATGTTTCGGCCCTGTAACAACCTTAATGCCTTATAAAGACTTGGCAGATGCAGTCGCTATTGCGAGACTTGGTAAAGGGTCTTTGGTGTCGTCAATTATCACTTCTGATATGGATATCGCTACTGAATATACGGTTGAGGCGGCCTCAATGCACGGTAGAATCCACATCCTGAATGAAAGATGTGCGGCAGAATCTACAGGACACGGTTCTCCAATGCCAATGTTGGTTCATGGTGGACCGGGTAGAGCTGGTGGTGGAGAAGAAATGGGCGGAATCAGAGGAGTAAAACATTACTTGCAAAGAACTGCCATTCAAGGGCATCCGCAAACCATTACGGCAATTACAAAACAATTCCAATACGGAGCAGATCAGCCGGAGGCAAATCCTCATGTGTTTAGACAGCATTTTGAAGAATTGAAAGTCGGTGATACTGTATTCACGCATAAGCATACCGTTACAGAAGCTGATATCGTGAATTTTGCGAACGTTTCAGGTGATAATTTCTACGCACATGTTGACGCCACATCCTTAGATGGAACCATGTTTGAGCAAAGAGTTGCGCACGGCTATTTTGTGCTAGCTAAAGCAGCTGGTTTGTTCGTTGATCCTAAAAAAGGGCCAGTTTTATTAAACTACGGAATTGATGAATGTCGATTCACAAAACCGGTTTATATCGGAACGACAATGGGAGTGCGTTTCACAGTAAAAGAAAAAATCGACCAAGAGAAAAAGAATGATGCAGATGTAGCTAAAGGAATTGTGAAATTCTTAGTAGATATGTATGACGAAACAGGTGACACAATTGGTGTTGCAACCATTTTAACAATGGTGAAAAAAATAGATCAAAGTAAATAACGAATGTCAGTCTGAGCCTGTCGAAGACAGAATGAGGGGTCAGTTGGCCCTTCGACAAGCTCAGGATGACCCAACTGATAAGTAATAAAGTACAATTGACAGTTTAAGATTTCAATGATAGCGTCAGCTAAAAAATTGAAGATTGATAATTGCAAATTGATAATTGAAAAAATATGAGCGCAGTAAATCAAGGACACGTAAAACAAGATATTTCAGAACATGGAATCGCAACAATTGAGTTTGGACATCCATTGAGTAATTCTTTACCAGGTAAGATTTTAGATCTTTTGGCGAGAACAATTACAACAGTTGGAACCCAAAATGACGTAAAAGTGATCATCCTAAAATCAGCTGGAGAAAGAGCTTTTTGTGGCGGTGCTTCGTTTGATGAATTAATCGCGATTAATGATGAAAAAACGGGACTAGAATTCTTTTCAGGATTCGCTAATGTGATCAATGCCATAAGAAAATGCCCGAAGTTGGTGATCGGAAGAGTTCAAGGTAAGGCAGTAGGTGGCGGAGTAGGAATCGCATCAGCTGTGGATTATTGTTTTGCAACAAAATTTGCTTCGGTTAAGCTTTCTGAATTGGCTGTTGGAATAGGTCCTTATGTGGTTGGACCTGCTGTTCAAAGAAAGGTTGGATTATCTGCTTTTTCTCAAATGACAATTAATGCTACTGAATTCCAAACAGCAGAATGGGCAAGAGAAAAAGGCTTATACATGGATGTTTATGATTCTGCAGAAGAAATGGATGCTGGAATCCAAGCATTGGCAGCCAAATTAGCTGGGTCGAATCCAGAATCTATGGCAAAATTGAAGAAAGTATTCTGGGAAGGAACAGAAACTTGGGACAACTTGTTA